>NZ_JBFAOJ010000049.1:0-67641 GCF_040675205.1 Streptosporangium sp. NPDC049644
CGAGATCCGGGATCTCGTCCACGCCGCGCTCGGACTCGGGCTCGTGAGCGGGCATACCTCGTACACTAATGGCGACGGCCCTCGCCATCCGAGCCAAACGCCAGCTTCACTCGCCGGCTCCGGTGGGTTGAATCTCGAAGATGTGACCCACGGCCGGATCCACGGTCCCGTCGTGCAGTTGGGCGATAACACTGGGGGCGTCGACCAGGCCGCGGTGCTCCTCAAGACGCATCCACGGGTTGCGGATGTCAGCGACACGCTCGGTGAAGCTGAGCTCGTCACGCTCGTATTGCGCCATGAAGGCGCGCGCCTGCCCGGCCGCCTTGTACGCGTCCAGTTGCGTGGCGGCGAAGAAGAACTCCGGTTGGGGACCGGGAAGGTTCTCGTCGGGCGCAGCGGGGTCGGGCAGCTGCACACCTTGGGTCGAACCGACAAGGCAGTCGTAGACGAGGCTGTCGCCGAAATGCTCATGGACCCGACGTCGTAGCTCCGGATCCGCCGCCAAGTCGACGTAGAGGGTCGGTACGTCGCGGTCGACGGAAGCGAGATCCCCGTACTCGGCGATCCGCTCGTAGCAGCCGAGCTGCCTCACGAAGTCGCCATTGCGCGCTGAGGTCAGGCCGATCTTCACCACCGAGGCGTCGCCGGCGATGCAGTGGGCGATGCCGTAGGCCGTCTTGCTCGAGGCGCTGGAGATGACGATCTGGCCGGCACCGAAGTAGTTCCGTTCGCGCAGAAAGTCCGCGGCCGTGTATGAGGTGATGAAGAGCGGACGGAAGATGGACACGAAGCTGTCCGACCGGGCCGAGGCGGCTTCAGCCTTGATTTCGTAGACGTTGTAGACCTTGGGAGTCCCGGTTCGATGCGCAGCCGCGTCGACAAAGCTGCGTGTGGTGATCGCGGTCGGCCGCATGACGAGCTCGTTCGACAGCGGGAAGTAGCCGAAGACACGCGTGCCTTCGACGATCTGGTCCACGCGTGATTCCGTGACGTGCGCGAATCCCCATGCCGGCATGCATCCGTGGTCGGTGTCCGCGGCTGGGAAAAGGTTCCAATAGCCGAGCGCGTCGCCGAACACCGCATAACTCATGTTGTTCGTGGTCAGGGCCACGCGCTCGATCTCGACCCGGACCCACCCCTTCTCGAGTTCTGGCCGGGGAAGGCTCACGATCCGAGCGACGCCAAGGTCGCTCTTGAGGGACTCGACGCGTACGACATCCGACATGACAGATGCCCTTCTGGTGGAGATGGTCGTGGGAGGTGCTTCAGAGGTCTTCGCTCAGTGCAACGTGTGCGTGGGCGACCAACTGGTCGACCGCCTCGGCCGGGATCATCCCGACGGCGGTGAGGTTGCGCGGATCGTCGAGCTGGCGTCGCCGTATCCCCTCGAGGATGATTGCGAGCTTCCATAGTCCGAGCCCATGCCAGAAGGGGACGGAGGTGACATCTCGCCCGGACACCTGCGCGTAGTGCTCGACGAGTTCGTTCCGGGAGGCGAAGCCCTCGACCGTCGAGACGGCGGAACGAATCGTCGGCGGGTCACCGGCCTGGGGCCAATAGGCCAGGAGCGTCCCGAGGTCGGCGAGCGGGTCACCGAGAGTGGCCAGCTCCCAGTCGAGAATGGCTCGCACCCGTGCACCGACGGGATCGACGATGACATTGCTCAGGTGGCTGTCACCGTGGACGAGAGTGACCTCGCCCGGCTCGGGCTCGTGCTCATGCAGTCTCGTGGTGAGACGGTCCAGGTCGGCCAGGTCCCGCGTGCGCGAGAGCTCCCACTGGCCCGCCCACCGCTTGAGCTGCCGGGCCGCGTAGGGCTTGTGGCTCGCGAGGTCGGCCAGGCCCACCCGCTCGAGGTCGGTGGCATGGATGCGGGTGAGGGTATCGCCGAGGGAGAGGCCGAGGGCGTGCCGGGCAGCCGGCGCCAAGCCCTCAGCGTCGCTGCGGTCCTCGAGGACGAGCCCGTCGACGAAGGAGACGACGAGCACCGGCCGGTCGGCGACCGCCGGGTCCTCGCACAGGTCGTGCACGACCGGAAGGGGGACGTCGCCCGCCTGCAGCGCCGAGAGGATCCGGTGCTCCCGCGCTACGTCGTGGGCGGAGGCGAGCAGCTGCCCCATCGGGGGGCGTCGCAGGACCAGGCGCGATCCCTTCGCGTCCGTGACGAGGTAGGTGAGGTTGGACTGGCCCAGTCCGACCCTCTCGTAGGCCAGCGGAGGCGTGAGGTCGACGCGCTCGGTGATCCATGCGGTCATCGCCGCCGTGTTGATGCCCTCGATCACTTCTGCCTGCCCTGCTCCGAGCTGCGCCGACGATACTCGCGGCGGGCGATCGTCACCTTGTGCACCTCGTCGGGGCCGTCGGCCAGCCGCAGGGTGCGCATGTGGGCGTACCACATGGCCAACGGGAAGTCGTCGCTCACGCCCCCGCCGCCGTGCACCTGGATGGCGCGGTCGATGACCTTGAGCGCGACATTGGGTGCGGCCACCTTGATCGCCGCGATCTCGGTGCGGGCGACCTTGTTGCCCACGGTGTCCATCATGTGCGCGGCTTTGAGGGTGAGCAGGCGCGCCATCTCGATCTCGATGCGCGCCTCGGCGACCCAGTCCATGATGTTGGACCGGTTGGCGACGGGCTCACCGAAGGTCACCCGGGACTGGGCCCGGTCGATCATCAGGTCGAGGGCGCGCTCGGCGACGCCGATGGCGCGCATGCAGTGGTGGATGCGCCCCGGTCCGAGGCGGGCCTGGCTGATCATGAAGCCGTCCCCCTCCCCGGCGAGGAGCGCGGTGACGGGCACGCGCACGTCGGTGAAGGTGACCTCGGCGTGGCCCTCGCGGTCCATGTAGCCGAAGACCGGCAGGCCGCGCTCGACCTTGACGCCCGGAGCGTCGATGGGGACGACCATCATCGACTGCTGACGGTGGGTCAGGGCGTCCGGATCGGTCTTGCCCATGACGATGAGGACCTTGCAGTTCTTGTGCAGCGCGTTGGAGGTCCACCACTTGCGGCCGTTGATGACGTACTCGTCACCATCGCGCTCCATGCGCGTCTCGACATTGGTGGCGTCGGAGCTCGCGACGGTCGGCTCGGTCATGGCGAAGGCGGAGGCCATCTCGCCCGCGAGCAGCGGCTTCAGGTACTTCTCCTTGTGCTCGTCGGTGCCGAAGAGCGTGAGCACCTCCATGTTGCCCGTGTCGGGCGCATTGCAGTTGACGGCCTCGGGTGCGATCTCGATGCTGCGACCGGTGATCTCGGCGAGGTGGGCGTACTCGAGGTTGGTCAGGCCGGGACCCCACTCGGGGTGCGGGTGGAAGAGGTTCCACAGACCGCGGACGCGCGCCTCCGTCTTGAGGTCCTCGAGGACCTGTGGGTGGTGGTTAGCGTCGCCGGACGCGCGCATCTGCTCGCGATAGACGCTCTCCGCGGGGTAGACGTGCTCGTCCATGAAGGCGAGCATGCGGTCGCGGTAGTGCTGTCCGCGTTCACTGAGTTCGAACATCGCGTCGTCCTTGGTTCGTAGGAGGAAAGGGGGGGCAACGGGAGGCGGTCGTGGGGGCGGGAAGGGAGAGCGCCTCGCGGATGCGGGGCAGGGACTCGTCGGCGGTGCGGTGCAGGATCCCCCGGATGCCCAGGCGGGCGGCACCCACGAGGTTGTGCTCGAGGTCGTCGACGAGCACGCACTCGCGCGGGTCGACGCCGAGCCGCGCGCAGGCGATGCGGTAGATCTCGCGAGAGGGCTTGCGCACGCCCACCTGCCCGGAGATGACGGTGACGTCGAACAGCTCGTCGAGGTCGACGCGGGCGTAGCAGTCGCGGCCCAGGGAGTTGGAGACAAGCGCAACGGGGATCCTCGCGGCCCGCGCCTCCCGGACGAGGTCGACCATCGGCTCGTCGAGATCGAGATGCGTGGCGAGACCGGCGAGGAGGCCCCGCGGCTCGACCCGACCGCCGGACTCGACGAGCGCGGCGGCGAAGGCGTCCTCGAAGCCTTCGTCGTCAAGCCGGCCCCTCTCGTGCGCGACGAGCGCGGCGCGGGCCCCTGCGTGGGTGGCGAGCACCCGCAGCGCATCGTCGGGATCGAGGCCGGCGCCCGCGCCGAGCGCCCGGAAGGCGCGCGCGATCGGGACGGTGAGCACTCCCCCGAAGTCGATGAGGAGGGCGCCTACGGGGGGTGCCACGGCCTCAGTCGGGTCGGGCGATGTCGTCGTCATGAACTGGCTCCTCTGAACAGCGGGCACACACAGATATACTTGAACACAAATTCAGATTCAAGTCGTTGCTCTCCCCAATCCACATTTCTTCGGGACGTGCGCACTCTTCTCGGTCAAGCCCGCGCTGGACCCGCATCCACACGCCCCACTCGGTCACCGCGGCGTGCGCCGGCGTCGGTCGGCCTCATCGACCTCGACCACCCGCAGGTAGCCGGCACAGCCGCCGAGATCCGACGGGAGCGCCACCCATCCGACAGTCCCCGCCTGCGTAGCCGAGCTCGATGCGACGTCTTGTGAGGTTGGTCAGGACGTGGTGATCGTGGCGTCGGCGGCCACCGGCGAGCGGGGCGGGCGGACTCCGCCGCGGAGCAGGTCGTCGCGGCTGATCTCGCGCTTGAGGATCTTCCCGGTCGCGCCCTTGGGCAGCGCCGGCACGACCTGGTAGACCCGCGGCACCTTGTAGGCCGCGAGCTGCTCGGACAGCCAGGTGCGGAGCTCGCCAAGGTCGATGTCCTGCCCGGCGCGCGGCACGACGATGGCGGCGACCTCCTCTCCGAGGCGCTCGTCCGGCAGGCCGACGACCGCGGCCTCGAGGATCGCGGAGTGGGTGTAGAGGACCTCCTCCACCTCGCGCGGGTAGACGTTGTAGCCGCCGCGGATGATCAGGTCCTTCATGCGGTCGACGATCCATAGGTGCCCGTCGGCATCCATGCGCCCCAGGTCGCCGGTGAGGAACCACGGGCCGTGCGTCACGGCCGCGGTGGCGTCGGGACGCTGCCAGTACTCACGCATCACGCACGGGCCGTCGATCGCGACCTCGCCGACCTCGCCGACGGCCACGGGGTTGCGCTCGGGATCGAGGATAGTGATGAGCACGCCCGGCAGGCCGCGGCCGACACTGCCCTCCTTGCGCGCGCCGTCGATCTCGTTGAACGTCGCCGCGCCGGTGGTCTCGCTCAGGCCGTAACCGTCGAGCACGGTCGCACCGAACCGCTCACGGAACGCCCGAGCCACCTGCAGCGGCATCGCCGCGCCGCCCGAGCACGCCACCCGGAGGTCCGCGAAGTCCTCGACGCCCAGGTCGGTCTCGGCGTGGAGCATCTCGTTCCACATGGTCGGGACCCCCGCCAAGACCGTGAGGCGGTGGTTCGCGGCCATCTCCAGCAGCCGGGCCCCGTGGAAGGGCCGCAGCACCGAGAACGACCCGCCGGCGTTGTAGATGGAGGCCATCACCGCGGCCTGGCCGAACACGTGGAAGAGCGGCAGCGCGGTGCCCATCCGGTCGTCGCCGGTGAGAGGCAGCGCCTCGGTGAACATCTCGCCGGTCACCAGCAGGTTGTGATGGGTCAGCACCGCACCCTTGGGCCGGCCGGTGGTGCCGGAGGTGTAGAGCAGTACGGCGGCGTGCTCGGGTTCGACCTCGGCGGGGTCCGGCACCCCCGCTGCTGGCTCGCGTGGGTCGGCGTCGCCGGGCGCGAGGACCCACACCGGGATCCCGTTGCGCTCTGCGGCGCTCGTGATCGGCTCGGCCGTCTCGCTCCAGCCGACGGCCAGCGTGCAACCCGCGTCGTCGATGAAGTACCCCAGCTCGCGGGAAGTGCTGAGGGTGTTGACCGTGACCGCGGTGGCTCCGAGGGAGAGCACCGCGTAGTAGACGTGGACGAACTCGGCGCTGGTCGGCACGACTATGAGGACGCGGTCGCCGCGGCCGACCCCGCGATCGGTGAGCTCGTAGGCCGTCTTGGCGATGTCGTCGCGCAACTGGGCGTAAGTCCAGCTGCGCTGAGCCTCCCTGAGCGCGAGACTGTCGGGTGAGGTCATGGCGTGTCGCCAGATGTGAGTAGCAGCGTTCATGTTCGAACTCCTTGCGAGGGCGGACTTTGTGGACCCCTCGGCGTGTCCGCAGTCGAGGCGTCGTTGGCACACCTGAAGCCGACGTTCGCGGATGTCGAGTCCGGGAAGTTCGACGAGCGCGCAGAGACGCGGTACCGGTAGCAGTAGCTGTCGTGGCACAGGTAGGAGCCACCTCGGAACACCTTGCGGTCCCCTGCCGAGGGGCCTGGCGGGGCCGTGGTCGGCGAGTGCTGGTAGTAGTCAGGCTGGAACCAGTCGGCGCACCACTCCCAGACGTTCCCGACCATGTTGTAGAGCCCGTAGCCGTTGGGCCGGAACGACTTGGCTGGAGCAGTTGTCTCGTAGCCGTCCTCCGCCGTGTTCACGTGCGGGAAGTCGCCTTGGAAGATGTTGCACTGCCATCGAGCACCGGGCTTCAGGACGTCCCCCCATGGGAATCGCGAGGCGGACAGCCCACCTCGTGCGGCGTACTCCCACTCCGCCTCGGTGGGCAGCCGCTTCCCGGCCCAGATCGCGAACGCATGTGCGTCGTTCCACGTGACGTGAACAGCGGGATGGTTCGCCACCGCCACCGAACCGCGCCCTTGGGGATGCCTCCATGAGGCCCCCCTCACAGCGACCCACCAGGGGGCCTCGGCGAGACGGTGCAGGACATCCTGCGGATCTGCCCGAACCGCCGCGTGGAAGACCGCCGAGACTCCGAGATCCTCGGCGTCTGTGACATAGCCGGTGGACTTGACGAACGTCGCGAACTGACTGACCGTGACAGTGCTCTCGTCGAGGTAGAAGTCGTCCAGGACGACCTCGTGCACAGGAACCTCACCGTCAGCCACGTAGCCTTCGCCGTGCTCGTCCCCCATCCAGAACCGTCCACCGGGGATGAGCACCTGGCGGCGGTGGGAGCGAGGACCAGGCCGTACAGCGGGAGCACCGGCGCCCGATCGTCGCTCGACGACATCGCCGACCGCTGGGGCACAGCAGGCGGGTCGTCCCGAGTCGCTGTTCCGGTCGTTCATCGCACATGCCCCGAGAACTGGCCTCCCTGTGGATCCGTGCGGATCCCGCTCACTGAAGCGCCGCCTCGATCTGCGCGTTCACCGCGGGAGGCGTGGGTGCGGCGTCACCGCTGATCGAGATCCGCACCCAATGGATCTCCCCGGAGAACGAGCCGTCCGGCTCCCGGTAGTCATCGATCACAGGTGAACCCTCGAGGTCGCCACCGACGTCTGTGCTGCCGCTGGATCCGGTGTGGAACGGCACCGTCCGCTCGATGCGGCCGTTCGCGACCTCGTGGCCGTCCACGATGAGGCGGCCCGTTCCCCCCCGTCCGAAACCAGGCGCGTCGTCGCACTCGAACTCGTAGCGGACCTCGTGCACACCGGGCCCCAGCTGATCCTGGGCGCACACGTCGTAGCGTTCGCGGGCGAACCAGTTGTACGAGTACTGCGGAATGCCCTCGTTGAGCCACAGCGTCCATCCGCCGAACCGCCCGCCTTGCGAGAGGATGGCGCCCTCTCCACCGTCCTCACCGACAGTGATCGAGGCGTGGACGACATGCGACTTGTTCTTGACGTTGGGCACGGCCGCTTCGTGCAGCCGACGCATTCCCCGCCGCAGGACCATCTCTGTGCGTCCCTTGAGCAGGTCGGGGCGACCCGCGATGTCGGAGTTGAACCGCTCCACCCGGCGGTCGTCCAGCGGGAGCACATTGTTGGCCTTCGCCTCTCGCTCGAAGACCGCCTGCAGCTCCGCGAGCTTCTCCGGCATCTCCTCGGCGAGGTCGTGTGCCTGGCTCCAGTCCTCGGGGCTGTACAGCTCCCACCGATCCTCGGCGAGGGGGATCGCCTTAGAGTGATCCCACGGGGTCACGTGCTTGGTGCAGGCGGTCCAGCCCTCATGATAGATCCCACGGTTCCCGAACATCTCGAAGTACTGCGTGGTGTGCCGCTCCGCGGCCTGAGGGTCGTTGAACGAGTAGAGCATGCTGACGCCGTCGGTCCGCTGTTGAGTCGTGCCGTTCACGCTCTCGGGCAGCGGGAGCCCTGCTGCCTCCAGCACGGTAGGCATCACGTCGATGACATGGTGCCACTGTGTGCGCACCTCGCCTGTCTCCTTGATGCCTCGGGGCCAGTGGACGATGGTGCCGACTCTGGTGCCGCCCCAGTGCGAGGCGACCTGCTTGGTCCACTGGTACGGCGTGTTCGTGGCGTGCGCCCATCCGGCCGAGAAGTGATTGTAGGCGCGTGGCCCTCCGACCTCGTCCAGCATGTCGAGCATCGCGTCGGGGGAGTCGTGGATCCCGTTGAGGCTGGCGATCTCATTGAGGGTGCCGTGGATGCCGCCCTCGGCGGACGCGCCGTTGTCGCCCATGATGTAGATGAACAAGGTGTTGTCGAAGGCATCCACCTCCTTCACCGCCCGGACCAGCCGCCCGACCTGTGCATCCGTGTGCTCGGCGAAACCGGCGAACGCCTCCATCAGCCGAGCCGCGACCGTCCGCTCGTCGTCCGTCAGGTCCTTCCATGCGGGGATCTCGTCATGACGTGAGGTCAGCGGACAGTCGGGCGGGATGACTCCGAGCTCCCGCTGGTGCGCGACGATGCGCTCGCGCTCGGCGTCCCACCCTTCGTCGAACCGACCGCGGTACTTCTCGATCCACTCGCGGGGCACATGATGCGGAGCATGTGTCGCGCCGAACGAGAGATAGAGGAAGAACGGCTTCTGCGGCGCCAACACCTTCTGGGTCTGGACCCATTCGATCGACTTGTCCACGATGTCTTCACTGAAGTGGTAGCTCGCGTCCTTCGGCGGCGAGACCGGCGTGGTGCCGTCGTACAGCAGCGGGGCATATTGGTTGGCCTCCCCCGCGACGATGCCGTAGAACCGCTCGAACCCCTCACCGGTGGGCCAGCGGTCGAATGGTCCTACCGGGCTGATCTCCCACGGCGGTGTTTGGTGCATCTTGCCGAACGCCCCGGTGTTGTAGCCGTTCAGGCGGAGGACCTCGGCCAGGGTCGCGGCACTCCTCGGTCGCACTGAGGTGTAGCCAGGGACCGGCGTGGCGAGGTTGGTGATCGAGGCCATGTTGACGGCGTGATGGTTGCGACCCGTCATCAGAGCCTGACGGGTCGGACTGCAGAGAGCCGTGGTGTGGAATCGCGTGTACCGGAGCCCTGAGTCGGCCAGCTCCTCAGCAGTCGGTGAGTGGGAAGGTCCACCGAATGCCGATGTGGCACCGAAACCCATGTCGTCGATCAGCACGATCACCACGTTGGGAGCGCCCTCCGGTGCCGCAACCGACTCGAGGTTCAAGGCGCCAGAGCGAGCCGGGAGCTGTTGCAGCACCTCGTCCGGAATGGGGAGAACCGTGCGGTCGAACTTGGTCACTGGGATGTACTCCTTCTCGTCGGGCCGGCGACGCCTGTCGGAAAGTGGCAAGCAGCGGCGTGGCTGAGGGAAATCGGAGTCAGCTCGGGCTTCGTGGTTCTGCAGATGTCGCCCGCGCCCGGGCAACGCGGCGCGAACAGGCACCCAGCAGCAGGGTCGCCTTGGGACGCCTGGACTTCGATCGGGCGCCGAGTCGCCGAGCCGGGCTCCACACCAACCTCCAGGACCGAGTGCAACAAGAGGGAGGTGTAGTGGTGCTGGGGGTTCTGGAAGATCTGGTCGGACTCCCCCGTCTCGACGATCCGTCCCTTGTACATCACGGCCACCCGGTCACTGACGTGACGGACGACACCGAGGTCGTGGGAGATGAACAGCGTGGTGAGGGAGAGCTCCCGCTTCAGTTGGTCCAGCAGGTTGAGGATCTGGGCCTGCACCGACACATCGAGGGCAGAGACCGCCTCGTCACAGACGAGGAGCTCCGGGTCCGTGGTGAGCGCCCGGGCGATCCCGACGCGCTGAGCCTGTCCCCCTGAGAGCTGCCGGGCCGACCGGTCGCCGAACCGTGCCGGGTCGAGGCCGACCAGGTCCAAGAGCTCATCCACCCGCGTGCGGGCCTTGGAGCTGGTCCAGCGGGCCAGACGCAGCGGCTCGGCCACCACCTGCCGCACAGTCCACCGAGGATTGACAGAGTTGTAGGGGTCCTGGAAGACCAGCTGCATCGACGAGCGTGCTTCTCGCAGCGCACGGCCGCGGAGGGTGGTGAGCTCCGCACCGCTCAACGCGATGCTGCCTGCGGTCGGAGGCCTGATACCGAGGACGGCACGCGCAGTCGTTGACTTGCCGCACCCGCTCTCTCCCACGAGCCCCAATGTCTCCCCACGGAACACTGTGAACGAGACCCCGTCCACCGCGTGGAAGGCTCGCTTCCCATGGCCGTAGAGCTGTCGCAGGTCCTTGACCTGCAGGACCACCTCACCAAGCTCCTGGTGGCCCGCCCGGGCGCTCATCTCGACTCCTTCCCGACGGGGTGCCAGCACTCGAAGACGTGGTCCCCGGCAACCTCGCGCGTGGCTGGCTGCTGCTTGCACTGACTCGTGACGAATCGACACCGTGGGGCGAAGGCACATCCGCTGATACCAAGCGCGAGGTCCGGAGGACCGCCAGGGATCGTCCGCAACGCTCCCCTGCCTGCGCGTGCCGACGGCAAGGACTCCAGCAGGGCCTGCGTGTACGGCATCTCGACGTCTGCGAACAGCTCGGCTGCCGGTGCTCGCTCCACCACCCGTCCGGCGTACATGACCGCGACATCGTCGGCGTAGTGGGCCGCGACGCCCATGTCGTGGGTGATGAGCAGCACGGACATGCCACGGGAGCGCTGAAGGCTCCGGAGCAGATCGAGGATCTGGACCTGGGTCGTCACGTCGAGCGCCGTCGTCGGTTCATCCGCCACAAGCACCTCCGGCTCGGCGGAGAGGGCCATGGCGATCGCGACCCGCTGACGCATCCCTCCCGAGAGCTCGTGCGGATACTTCTTCGCGACACGTGCCGCGTCAGGCAGCTTGACCGAGTCCAGGTGTTCCAGCACCTTGGACCGCACGGCTGAAGGACGGCGCTCGGGAAAGTGGATCTTGATGGCCTCACCGACCTGGTCGCCGATGCGTCTCGTGGGATTGAGCGCTCTGCTCGGGTCCTGGAAGATCATCGCGATCCTCCGTCCCCTGATGCTCCGCATGGCCGACTCGGACTTGCCCAGAAGCTCCTCCTGGTGCAACCGCATCGATCCCGGACCGATGCGCGCACTATGAGCCGGGAGCAGCCCCATCAGTGCGCGACCAGTGACCGACTTGCCCGACCCGGACTCTCCGATGAGGCACACCATCCGGCCGGCGCGCACCTCGAGGCTCACCCCACGCAGTGCCCGAACCTCCCCCCGCGGAGTCGAGAAGGTCACGTGCAGGTCCTCGATCGCGACCACCACGTCACTCATGCGGCGCCCACCTTCCGGTCGGCGCGCGTGCGCAGTCCCTCTCCCACGAGGTTCAGGTTGAGAACGGTCAGGAACAACAGGATCGCGGGCACGAAAGCAACGTGGGAGGCCATCGCCAGCTCGGTCTTGCCGTCCGCGAGCATGTTGCCCCACGTCGACTGCGGAGGACGCACACCCAGACCCAGGAACGACAGGCTCGACTCGATGACGATCGCGGTGCCTGTCGCCAGGAGGCCGTAGGCCAACAGGGACTGGAGCACCAGAGGAACGATGTGTCGTCTGAGCGTGTAACGCACGTTGGCTCCCGCCAAGGACGCAGCGACGACGAAGTCACTGTTGCGGATCTTGATGGCGTTGGCGCGAGCCAGTCGAACGTAGGCGGGAACGGTGTGACAGCAGATCGCCAGCACGATGTTCCGCACGCTCGGGCCGAGGAATGTCGCGATCGCGAGTGCCAGGATCAGCGAGGGGAACGCCAAGAAGATCTCCGTGAGCCTGCTGATGACCGCGTCCACCTTCCCACCGAGGAAGCCGGCAGTCACTCCGAGCAGGCCCCCGACGATGAACCCGATCGCAACGGCGGAGAACCCGACGAGCAGTGAGACCCGTCCGCCGTCGAGCGCTCGGGAGAGGACGTCCCTCCCCAGACCGTCGGTCCCCAGCAGGTGACCCGGGCTCAGCGGAGCGAGGCGTGCATCAGCGAGCGTCTGGCGATCAGGGTCCGGGAGATTGAACAAGAAGGGGCCGAGAACGACGGCAAGGACAAGAAGTACCAGCGCTCCCGACGGCACGAGCATCGCACGGTTCTGGGCAAGCATCGCGAAGACGCCGGTGGATCGTGCCGGCATCGCCATCGTGGTGTCACCCATGCTGCCTCACTCGCGGGTCGATGAATCGGTAGAGGAGGTCGACCAGCGCATTGATCAGCACGAAGGAGACCGCAATGAACATCACGATTCCCTGAACGGTCGTGGCGTCTCGCTGGTAGATCGAGGTCACCAGCAACTCGCCCAGTCCTGGCAGAGCGAACAGGTGCTCCACGATCACGGCGCCACCGAGCAGCACGCCGAACTGGAGGCCGACGATCGTCACGAACGGCAGGAGCGAGTTGCGCAGGACGTGCCTGATCATCACCGACCGCATGGGCGCCCCCTTGGCCCGAGCCACGAGGGGGTACTCCTCGTCACTCAACTGGGCCACGAGATCCGACCTGAGGACTCGCATAAAGACGGCTGCCTCGACGAACAGCAATGACGCCACCGGCATGACCAGCGTCTGCACATGGGCCACAAGCCCCTCCGACCATGAGTTCCATCCCGTCGCCGGCAGCCAGCCCAGCTTCACGGAGAAGACGTAGATGAGCACGATTCCTGCCAAGAACGGCGGCGCCGCGATGCCGGCGTAGGCGCCCATGCTCAAGACCTTGTCCTGCCACCTGTTCCGGAAACGAGCAGCCACCAACGCAGTCGGGATGGCCAGCAGAACCGCGGCCGACAGGGTCGCGACAGCCAACTCCAACGTGACCGGCAGGCGGAGCCGGATCAACTCGGTCACCGGGTAGCCCAGCGTGAGCGAATCCCCCAGATCGCCTCGCACAGCGCTCGAGAGCCACTCCCAATACCGAGAAAGCAGCGGGGCATCCAGGCCGAGCTCGGCTCGCAACGCCGCCTTGGCCTCGGGGCTGGCCCCCTCCCCGAGGACCGTCGTCGTGACGTCTCCGGGGAGGAGGTGGAGGACCACGAAGGAGACGACCGTGACTCCGAACACCACAATGATCAGCTGGCCAGCTCTCAGAACGAGATAGCGCACCATGTGCCCTCCAGGTCAGCTCGGGATGTCACTGGGTCACGTAGGCATCGCGCAACACGGTGCGGCCGTCAGGGGCGTCCGGGATGCCACCGACGTAGGAGCGCCACGCCTGGGGAAGGTCGTTGGAGAAGAGCCAGCACATCGGGGTCGCCTCCGCCAGCTTGTCCGAGATCTGGGTATAGATCTCCTTGCGTCGAGACTCGTCCGTCGCCTGACGCCCCTCGGCGACGAGCCTTCCGACCTCCGGGTCCGCATAGCCGGTGGTGTTGAGGAACGCGCCCTCAACGAAGAAGTTCGCGACGTTGCGATCTGGCTCGACATCGCCCTGGTAGCGATACGGCATCGCCTCGTACTCCCGACTCGTCGCCCGCTCGATGGCCGTCGTCGACTCAACTGCCTCGCCCGTGACGTCGATCCCGGCGGCTTGCCACTGCGCCATGATGGCGTCCCCTAGAGACTTGTAGACGGACGCGATGGTCAGCGTGACATCGAGTCCTCCAAGTTCCTCGACCAGCTTCTTGGCGCGGTCGAGGTCGTAGGACACATGCCCCTCGGGAGTCTCCGCAGGGCCGAAGGGATGCTCCGGCCCGAACGGCGAACTGATGTCGGTCCGGTAGACCCCGAGATACACGGCCTGATTGATCGCGTCAGCGTCAGTGGCGGCACACACCGCCTCACGTGCTCGGACATCGTCGAACGGAGCGCGCGTGTTGTTCAGCGAGATCAGGCTGTTGCCGAAGCCCGACGGATGGCTGATCACGACGGAATTGTTGGCCTTGGCGCTCTTGATGCTCTTCGGGTCGATGTTGTGGATGACGTCCACGGCGCCCGACGTGAGGCTTGCGTACCGCGCCTGCGCGTCAGGAATGAACTTCAAGGTCACCTTGTCGAGGTAGGGCCGCGCGGGGTCGTAGTAGTCGTCGAACCGCTCCAGCTGCAGCTCGTCGCCCGGGTTCTCGCGCACGAACTTGAAGGGCCCAGCACCCACCGGATTCTGGTCGATCTTGTCGCCGTACTTCTTCAGAGCGGTCGGCGAGACGATCCCGGACGCCACGCCGCCGAGCCCGAGCCGGAGAAAGGCGACGTCCGGGCGCTTCATGTTGATCTGGACGGTGCGGCCATCGACCACCTCGACGGTGTCCACAGATGCGAAGTAGACCGCGCTGGTGGAGGGCGCCTTGGGATCCCGGACACGGTCGAGACTGACCTTGACAGCCTCCGCGTCGACAGGGGTTCCGTCGTGGAACGTGGTGCCAGGACGCATCTTGACCGTATAGCGCCGGCCGTCGTCGGACATCTCGACGGACTCCGCGAGCCCGGGCTCAACAGTGCCGTCGGGGCGGGCGTACACGAGCCTGTCATAGATCGCCTGACTCGCGGTCCAACTGCTGAGAGTGGTGGCATCGTTCGGATCAGTCGTCCAGGCGATCTCGGTGGCCACCGTCAGCGCGCCGCCCTGCTGCGCCTCCCCGCTCGGGGTCCGGTCGGCACTGTCGGCTTCTCCACCGCATGCGGCGAGTGCCAGTGAACCCGCGACGACGAGCGGCGCGAGGCGATGCTTGGGATTTCTCAACATGGGGTTCCTTCCGGGGCACCTGTGGGGTGCAGCTAAGACTGATGCCGAGCCCTCACCATGTGTCGTGGGCCACCGGGCTCAAACATGAACTCATATTCAAGTACGGACGTCAAGGGCTGCTCGCGGTTGTCTCGGATTCGAGAGACTCGTATTGAATCCGGACTCAAGTGCGTCTAGCGTCACATACCCCTCAACTTCACCGGAGTCCCCGTTACCTTTTTGATCGTCCCCGATGAGAGTCGGGGAGCCAGGTCACCTGGCCCGGCATGACTGATTGCCCCTGTCGTTTCGATGATCCGGGGGGTGTTGTCACCGGGCCCGGTGGCGTCGGTGGACCGCTAATAGGGACGAGGCGCTGTCTTGTGACGAAGAAGATCGTCTCGCCGTAACGTGGATGCCGGCTGCCGTCGCCAGATCTGTGACCAGGCCAAACACTCCCCGAACCGGAGCATCGGCATGAGCATCGACTATGCGGTGTTTGTCGGCTTAGACGTGGGCAAGGGCGAACATCACGCCTGCGCCCTAGACCCTCGTGGCAAGAAACTCCACGATAGGCCCCTGCCCACCGACGAGCAGCGCCTGCGCGCGCTGTTCGGCAAGCTCAAGACCCACGGGCCAGTGCTCGTCGTGGTCGACCAACCCGCCTCCATCGGCGCGCTGCCCGTCGCTGTGGCTCGCGCCGAAGGCTGCCAGGTCGCCTACCTACCCGGCCTGACCATGCGCCGCCTGGCTGACCTGCACCCCGGCAACGCCAAGACCGACGCCCGTGACGCGTTCATCATCGCCGACGCCGCTCGCACCTTGCCGCACACGCTTCGACGTGTCGACGCCGGCGACGAAGCCCTCACCGAGCTGGAGGTTCTCGTCGGATTCGACGATGACCTGGCCGCCGAGGCGACCCGGGTGACCAACAGGATCCGCGGACTGCTTGTCACCATCCACCCGGCGCTGGAGCGTGCGCTTGGACCACGCCTGCACCATCCCGCCGCCCTGGAGCTCCTGGCACGCTTCGGCGGCCCGAACGGCCCGCGGGACGCCGGACGCGAGCAGTTCCTGACAGTCGCCCAGCCACTGGCTCCGCGCATGGCGGGCCGTATGGTCGACGACGTCCTGGTCGCGCTAGAAGCCCAGACAGTCGTCGTTCCCGGAACCAGCGCGGCCGAGACCGTCCTGCCGCGCCTGTCGCGATCGCTACGAAGCGTGCTCGACCAGCGCAAACAGGTCGCAGCCGAGGTAGAAGCGATGCTTGATGCCCACCCTCTCGCCAAGGTCCTGATCACCATGCCCGGGCTCGGGATCAGGACCACCGCACGGCTCCTACTGGAGATCGGCGACATCTCCGCCTTCGCCACCCCCGGGCACCTCGCCGCCTACGCCGGGCTCGCCCCGGTGACCCGCCGCTCCGGTTCTTCGATCAAGGGTGAACACCCGCCCAAAGGTGGCAACAAGGCGCTGAAACGGGCCATGTTCCTCGCCGCGTTCGCGTCCTTGTCCGACCCCGAAAGCAGGGAGTACTACGACAAGAAGCGCGCCGAGGGCAAGAAGCACAACGCCGCCCTGATCCGCCTCGCCCGTCGCCGTTCAGACGTCATCTACGCCATGCTCCGCGACCGCAAGCCCTACCAACCCCGCCGGAAGAACGGCACCCGAAAGCCCGTGGCCGCTTGACGAATCCCATAGGGACACCCCCCCGAGCCATGGTGGCCCGCAACCATTCCAGGCAGGCGCCCACGACGTCCCAGATGCTCTCGGCGGCGAGCGAGATCACCTGGGAGGACAGCTGGAAATCCCCTCCCCTCGCCCAATACCCACAGCTCCAACCACTGGCTCGCTCCTGCCACTTGTGACCCGGCCTCAACGCAGAAGCATCGTTGCTCGTCAGTCCACTGAGCCTTTTTCAACCTGAAGTCGCAGGTCACGGGCGCGGTGTGGTGTGCGGTACCTGATCGACAAATAAAGAAGCCCCTGGTAGAAGGAAGTTTTTCATGCTGATGGCCTGGTACGGCAGGCCCGTGGAGAACGGTGCCCCGGTGGAGCCTGCAGCGAAGTGATCCACCGGCCGCAGCCAACTTGCGGGGCGTGGACGGTGGGTTCTGCTCATCTCGATCCGGGAACGACTCCGCACAGGTAAGTGGACTCCTCCAGCAGTCGCGGCGTCATCGTGATCCCGGTGAGGCGCTCGGCCAGGAGGAACGCCGGCCCTTCGTGGGGTTCGGCGATCGGGTAGACGGGGGAGTCGATCCGCTCCAGGGTCTCTGCGAGTTCGTCCGGCATCTCCTCCGAGTAGCTTTCATGGTGCCTGAACATGAACTGGATCTTCCCGTCCTTGATCCAGTGGGAATAGCCTTCCTGGTACACGAACTCGAACCGGATCTTTCCGTCGTCGATCCAGTGGAAGTAGTCCATGCCATCGATGTCGAGGTAGAAGTGGGAGACGAGACGAGTGCCCGCTGACAGCGGCATAATGATCTCTTCGGTGACGCCAAGCCCGCCGTAGGCCTCGACGAGGAGCACCCAGTCTCCAACGGCGACGGCACCGAAGGTTTGCCGCCGGATCAGCTCGTCGAGCGTCACGCGAGAGCAGTCTTCAACCCGGACGCCGAGCCGGGTCACCACTTCCTCAGGCGTCAGGCCGCGGACGTAGGTGAAGCAGTAGGCATCGGCCAGGCCGGGGAAGCGCTCGGGGGAGAACCAGGAATAGTCGTCAGGAGTCGCGATCATCCCGTCATGCTCGCAGCACCCACCGACACAATAAGAGCCATTTCATCCTGAACAGCGGCCTTCTTCCACGAGCTGCAGCACAAGGATCGCCTGCACGAGCGCGGTCGCTCGATGCGGGCAACAGCGCAGCCTGGTCAGCACCTTCCAGCCCTTCAAGGTCGCGACGGCACGCTCACCGACGGCCCGGCTAGAGGAGACCGTGGACCTGGCCCGGCGTCGGCGCGTCGCGGAGACGCTTACCCCGCTCGTTGAAAAACTCGCGCCTCCGGTTTGAGCCTCACCGATGAACCGCTTGCCGGGGGGCCAACAACTACGACGCCCTGGAACGGCGGTGCGTCTCGATCCACTTTGTGGGGACCTTCAACGCGTTGAGGATGCCGGGGGCGGGCAGGTCCTCGATGTGCGGTGCGCCGCCCCGCTCGACCGGCAGTAGCAGCCACCTGGCCGCGGGCCTGGTGGTCACCTTGTCCGCCAGTCGTTCCAGCACGGCCAGCCGGTCGTAGTGGGCCAGCGGCGCCGCCTCGACGACCAGCAGCGGCTCCGGTCGGGTGGTCAGCCGTTCCTCCTTCCACGGGAACGCGGCCCCCTTGCCCGGGCCCGGCGCGGCGGGCGGGTCACACGACTCCTGCCTTGTGTGCGAAGACGGCCATCTGCAGGCGGTCGCGGAGGTTGAGCTTGCACAGCAGGTTGGAGACGTGGAACTTGACGGTCGCCGGGCTCACGTACAGCCTGCTCGCGATCTCGGTGTTGTTCAGCCCGTCGGCGACCAGGACCAGCACCTCGTGCTCGCGCTCGGTGAGCGACTTGACGGCCTCGGGCGGGCGGTAGGGCAGCCCGTTCTCGAACCGCCGCAGGAAACTGCTGGCGACCTGCGGCGCGAAGAACGCCTCACCCCGCGCGATCGCCCTGATCGCCCCCACCAGCTCGTCCTGGTCGCTGGAGCGCAGCAGGAAGCCACGGGCTCCGGCGCGTACCGCGTCGAACATGGTCTCCGGCTGCTCGGTCAGGATGACGCTCCGCACCGGGCCGGCCAGCGAGTCGGCGCGGAGCCGCTCGGTGACCTGGATGCCGTCGAGTCCGGTGAGCCGCTCGTCGACGAGTGCCACGTCGGGCCGCAGGCCGCGGGCCTTGGAGACCGCCTCGAATCCGTCACCGGCGTCCCCCACGACGCGCAGCCCCGGTTCGGCCGCGAGGATCGAGCACAGCGCCGTGCGCAGCAGCCTCTCCGAGTAGCAGATCAGAACCCGGATATCCGTGGTCGAGCTGTTCGTCACCGTCTCACCTCAGACGCGCGAGGGTGAGGTGCCTGGACGGGGCGAGCCCCGCGAGCGGTTCCCTGCCGGTGACGACGACGGCGGTGAAGCCGAGCGTCAGCAGCGGCGGCAGGCGGTCGGCGTCCCGCGCGCCGTCGGCGTCGTCGACCAGCAGCAGGCACCGCCCGCCCGAGGCCGGGGAGGTCATGCGATCGATGCGCGCCAGCCGCACGGCGGCGCGCAGCCCGCCGGGGTCGCGCCGGTCCCGGCCGAGGTCGAGGAAGAGCACGTCCAGCGCCATCCGCTGGCGCAGCACGTGGGCGCACTGGACGGCGAGGGTCGTCTTGCCGACTCCGGCCGGGCCCGTGACGGTCACCAGCGCGGGTTCCCCGCCACCGGAGGCGACCGACACCACCTCCTCGACCTCCCGCAGCAGCGGGAGCCGGCTCAGCGCGACGGTGCCGCTCACCGAGGGCAGGCCCCACTCCGGAGGCGGTGCCACGGCGGGGGCGCCGAGCGAGCGGGGCGGCGCCGCCTCGAAGGTCACCCGGTCCTCACCGGTCAGTTCAAGGGCGGCGGCCAGGCGGCGCACCGAGGTACGGTGCGGGTATCGGGTGCGGCCCCGCTCAAGGTCGCGCAGCGTGCGCACGCTCAGGCGGGCGCGTTCGGCCAGCTCCTCCTGGGTCAGCCGCGCCTTGTCGCGATGGGTGCGCAGTAGCTGAGCGAATCCCAGGCTGTCGGACAACAGTGCAGACCTCACGTGAATCCTCCCGGTGACGACCAGATGCCGTCAACGTAGGAAATGCCGACTATCGTCGGATATCGCCCCGATATCGCCGGTCATTCCTCCTGGTCACCCCCCATACGCGCTGGCAGCGTGAGATGCATGCTTCCGACAGGACGGATACGACAGGGCCCGGCGCCGCTACTGGACGACGCGGTCCTGACCCAGCGGTTCGACTGGGAGACGCGCACCCTGCTGCGGCACTACCGCTGGATCGAGCTGACCCACACCGGTGAGTACGTCCGCATGGGACTGCTCGACCGGGACGCGGCCGAGCGGATCCGCCGGGCGGTACTGGACCTGACGCCCGAGCAGGTCGGCGCCGAGCGTGCGGCGGCCATGTCGGATCCGCTGTTCGCCCTGGAACGGTGCGTCCAGGCGCACGTACCCGAGCGCGCGCACGCCTGGCACGTCGACCGCAGCCGCAACGACATCCAGGCGTGCGCCCAGCTCATGCTCGGCAGGGAACGTCTGCTGGAGACCGTGGCCGCGGTGAGCAGGCTGGCCCGCGCCGCGCTGGAGACCGCGGCCGGGCACACCGAGTCGATCATGCCGGGGTACACCCAGCACCAGACCGCGCAGACCATGACCTTCGGCTTCTACCTGGCCGCGCTCGCCGAGGCGGTTACCGGTGCCGCCGAGTCACTGCAGGCGCTGTTCGACGCGGTCAACCTCTGCCCGCTGGGCGCCGGGGCGATGGCCGGTCTGGAGCTGCCGTGGGACCGGGGGCGGATCGCGGTCGCGCTGGGTTTCGACGGCCCGCAGCCGCACGCGCTGACCTCGGTCGCCTCCCGCGCCTGGGTGCTGCGCACGGCCGGGGAGCTGTCGGTGCTCGGCACCACGCTGAGCCGCTTCCTGACCGACCTGATCTGGTGGAGCGGGTCGAGCTGCCGCTTCATCGACCTGCCGGACGAGCTCGCCGGCATCTCCTCGGCGATGCCGCACAAGCGCAACTTCCCGATCCTGGAACGGGTCCGCGGGATGAGCGGCCACCTGGTCGGGCTCTCGTACGACCTCATGATCGGCCAGCGCAACACCGGCTACACCAACCTCGTGGAGGTCTCCAAGGAGAGCACCCGCTTCCTGGAGGACCTCTTCGCGACCTGTCACACGATGCTGGCGCTGTTCGAACGGGTGGTCACGGACGTGCGGTTCCACCCGGAGCGGGCCCGCCGGGTGGTGCGGGACGAGCTGATGGCCGCCTCGACCGTCGCCAACCACCTCACCCTGGAGCACCGCGTGCCGGCCAGGGACGCGCAGGTGCTCGTCGGCGCGTGGATCTCGGCCGCCCTGGAGCGGCTCGGCCCCACCGGCACCCTCACCCCCGACCTGCTCTCGGCGGCGGACCTGGTCGCCGCGGGCGAACGACTCGGCTTCACCCTGGCCCTCACGGAGGACGAGGTACGCGAGCTGCTGGATCCGGAGGCGGGCGTGTGGCGCAGGCAGACCGCCGGCTCGACCCGCCCCGAGCAGGTCCTTCTCCTCCTGGAGCAGGTCGGCGACCGGCTGGCCGCCGTCGACCAGGGAGCCGCGGAGCGGTCCCGATGGCTGCGAGACGCCTGGGAGCACACCACCGGCACGAAGGCGGGCGAGCTGACATGACCATCCAGATGCCGATCCGGGAGAGCGACGGCCGCAGCGGAGGGGTCGGCCGGGGGCGCGCCCCCGGCACCTTCGGCGAACTGCTGCAGGGGATCCTGGGGTCCGGTACGGACTTCCTGGTGACCTTCCCCGTCGACCTGTACGTGGAGGCCGCCTTCGAACCCGACCCCCAGCTGGACCAGGTGATCGTTTCACCGCCGCACAAGAACAAGGCACGGCGCCTCGCCACCGGGATCATGTCCCACTACGGGGTGCACACCGGCGGCTGGCTGATGCTCAACAGCGCGCTCCCCGAGGGCAAGGGCATGGCCAGCTCCACCGCCGACCTGGTCGCCACCGCGCGCGCGGTGGACTCGGCCTTCCGCCTCAAGCTCCCCAACCGGCTGCTGAAACAGATGATGGCCGAGATCGAGCCGTCCGACGGGGTCATGCATCCGGGAATCACCGCGTTCTTCCACCGGCAGGTGCGGCTGCACCGGCGAATGGGCACGCTCCCCCAGCTGACCATCGCCGGGATCGACGACGGGGAGAGCGTCGACACCGTCGCCTTCAACCGGTCGAGAAAGCCGATCCCCGCTCACTGGGCGGTGCGCTACGGCGAGCTGCTCGACCAGCTCACCCGCGCCGTACGCGACCACGACCTGACCGCCGTGGGCCAGGTCGCCACCGCCAGCGCGCGGCTGTTCCAGACCTTCAACCCCAAACCCCACCTGGCGGCGGTGGAGGAGATCTGCCACGACGTCGGCGGGCTCGGCACGGTCGTCGGTCACAGCGGTACCTGCCTGGGCATCCTGCTGGCCCGGCACGATCCCGAGCACGGTCCCCGGCTGGCCCGCGCCCTCACGGAACTGGAGCGGCTGGGGCGGCCCCTCATCGTCTGTAGGAGCACGAGCCGGACATGACACTCAGAACTGATGCCATCGACGCCATCGGCCGTACTCCGCTGATGCGCCTGCGCGCGACCGGCGGGGCGACCGTCCACGCGAAGCTGGAGCTGGCCAACCCGTACGGAATGAAGGACCGCGTCGCCCGGCAGGCGATCCTGACCGCCAGGGCCGAGGGGGTGCTGGCCGACGGCGGCCTGATCGTGGAGAGCTCCTCGGGCACCCTGGCCATGGGGGTCGCGCTGGTCGGCACGTACCTCGGCCACCAGGTGCACATCGTCACCGACCCCCGGATCGACCCGATCACCATGGCCAAACTGGAGGCGCTGGGCGCCACCCTGGACATCGTGCCCGCCATGACCGGCAACGGCTGGCAGAGCGCCAGGCTGGAGCGGCTGCGGGCCGTGCTGGCCGCCAACCCCGGCGCGTTCTGGCCCAGGCAGTACGACAACCCGGCCAACCCCGCCGCCTACGACCGCCTCGCCGAGGAGGTGATCTCGGAGATCGGCCGGGTCGACGTGCTGGTGGGCGCGGTGGGCAGCGGCGGCTCGCTGTGCGGGACGGCGCGGGCGCTGCGCCGGACCAACCCCGCGCTGCGGGTGGTCGCCGTGGACGCCGTCGGCAGCGCCATCTTCGGCCAGCCCGACGTGCCGAAGCGGCTGCAGAGCGGACTGGGCAACAGCCTGGTCCCGGCCAACGTCGACTTCTCGGTCATCGACGAGGTCCACTGGCTGTCGGACCGGGAGGCCTTCGCCGCCACCCTGGAGCTCGCCTCGCACGAGAAGGTCTTCGCGGGCAACAGCTCCGGCTCCGCCTACCAGGTGGCGCGCTGGCTCGGCTCGCGGCTCGACCCGGACGTGTCGGTGGTGGTGATCTTCCCCGACCGGGGCGACCGGTACGTCAACACCATCTACAGCACCGAGTACCGGGCGGCGCACGGCCTGACCGACCTTCGCCCGCCGCTCGCCCCCGAACCGATCCGGCTCACCGACACCGCCGTGAGCTGGTCCTACGCGACGCTCCACCCGGCCTGGGAGTACGCATGAACCCCGTCCTCGTCTTCGTCGAGTCCAACACCACCGGCTCCGGGATGCTGGCCTTCGCCAGGGCCGCCGCGCTGGGGTTCACCCCGGTACTGGCCACCGCCGACCCGTCCCGCTACACCGGGCTGGCGGCCACCGGAGTGCGGGTCGTCACCTGCGACACGGACTCTCCCGCCACCCTGGCGACAGAGCTGCGCCGCGCCCTGGGAAAGATCGCCGGGGTCACCACGACCAGTGAGTTCTACACCGTCGCGGTCGCCCGGCTGGCCGCCGACCTCGGGCTGCCCGGCAGCCCGCCGGAGGCCGTGGCCGCCTGCCGGGACAAGGGGCGGACCCGCCGGATCCTGGCCGCAGCCCGGCTGCCCTCCCCCGCCTTCGAACTGGTCGGCCCCCGCGACGACATCGACGCCCGGGTCGTGGTCGCGCTGTCGCGGATCGCGCTGCCCTGCGTCGTCAAGCCCGTCGACGACACCGGCTCGCTGAGCGTGGTGCTCTGTCACACGCCCGGGGAGGTGGCGGCCCACTGCCGCCGGATCACCTCGGCCGCCGTCAACGTACGGGGCCAGGCCACCGCGAGGACCGCGCTGATCGAGGGCTATCTGGCAGGCCCTGAGTACAGCGTCGAGACGGTCGGCTCCGGCGGGTCGCACCGCTGTGTCGGCGTCACCGCCAAACGGGTGACGGCGCCGCCGCACTTCGTGGAGCGCGGGCACGTCTTCCCCGCGCCGCTTCCGGCGGACGAGACCCGAATCCTCGTCGAGACCGCGTTCCGCGCGCTGGCCGCCGTCGGTGTCACCCACGGTGCCGCCCACATCGAGATGAAACTCATCGACGGCCACGCGTACGTGGTGGAGATCAACGCCCGCCCCGCGGGGGGCATGATCCCCGAGGTCATCGCGCGGGCGGGTGACTTCGACCTGCTCGACGCCCACCTGCGGGCCGCGGTCGGCCTGGACCAGTTGCCGCTGCCCGAGCGGTTCGCCCCGGCGGGGATCGCCTTCCTGCTGCCCCCCGACCACGCCGTGGCCGGGCGGGGGAGGACCGTCCTGCGGGAGGTGGCCGGGATGCGGGAGGCCGGTGCCGTGCCGGGTGTCGACACGGTGGCCGTCACCGCGCCGCGGGGTTCCGAGGTGCGGCCGGCCCGCAGCAGCTATGACCGGCTGGGCTATGTGATCGCGCACGCGCCCGGCCATCGCGAGCTGGACGAGGCGCTGAAGACCGCGCTCGGCCACCTGCGGCCGGTGCTGTTCCACGAGTTTCCGCCGATCGAGATTCCCCGCCAGCAGTACCGGACCTCGTTCTCCTGAACCTCCGCCCCCGGTCGTCCCTGGCTGTCCCTGTCCGTCCTCGGCTTCCGGGCGTTCACCGGCTTTCCCGAGCGGCCCCTGCCTTCGTACCCAGAACTCCCCCGATTGGAAATCCCATGACGAGCGTGCTGGACACCCCCCACCTGGTCGCCGGAGAGAACGACGGCGGCGAGATCGAGCTGCGCAGCGACACCTTCACGCTGCCCACCCCCGCGATGCTGGAGGCCGCCGCGAACGCGCCGCTGGGCGACGACGTCTACGGCGAGGACCCGACGGTGGCCAAGCTGGAACGGCTGGCGGCCAACCTGCTCGGCAAGGCCGCGGGCTGCCTGATGCCGAGCGGTACCATGGCCAACCTCGCCGCGCTGCTCGCGCACTGCCCGCGCGGCGGCAAGGCGATCGTCGGCCACGAGTCCGACCTGTACGTCTACGAGGCCGGGGGGGCCTCGATGTGCGGCGGCATCGTCTACGAGCCGCTCGCCAACCTGCCCGACGGGACTATCAGCCTGGAGGACATCGCCGAGGCGTGCACCGTCGACCGCGCCGACCCGCAGATCGCCCCTCCGGCGCTGGTCAGCCTGGAGACGCCGCAGAACCGGTGCGGCGGCCTGCCGCTCCAGCTCGACTACCTCGCCGAGGTGGCCCAGCTGACCCGCTCGCACGGCGTGGCGCTGCATCTGGACGGGGCGCGCATCTTCAACGCCTCGGTCGCGCTGGGCATCACCCCCGCGGAGATCGCCTTCTACGCCGACACCGTGCAGATCTGCCTGTCCAAGGGCCTGTGCGCGCCGATCGGATCGGTACTGGTGGGCGATCGGGCGATCATCGCCCAGGCCAGGCGGATGCGGAAGATGCTCGGCGGCGGCATGCGGCAGGCGGGCATGATCGCGGCCTGCGGCATCATCGCCCTCACCGAGATGACCGGCAGGCTGGCCGAGGACCACGAGAAGGCCGCCCGCCTCGCCCGCGGACTGGCACGGCTGCCCGGCGTACGGCTGAACCCCGGCCCGCCGATCACGAACATGGTGTTCTTCCGGGTCCGCGACGAGCGCTACACCACCCGGTCGTTCATCGCGGCCGCCCGGCGCAGAGGCGTCCGGGTGGAGGAGCTGGGGCACGGGCGGATCCGGGCGGTGACCCACGCGGGGGTCAGCACCGACGCCGTCGACCGGGCGATCGGGGTCTTCGCCGATCTGCTCGCCCCCACTGGCCGATGAGAGGGAGACCATGCGAACGGACGGGAACAGCACGTCGGCACAGCGGGCGGCGGCCACCGCCGAGGACGAGCCGACGGAACGACGGGGAGCGACGGACCTCTCCGACCGTGACCGGCCCGCGGAACGACAGGCGACGAGCAGCACGGCGAACGAAGCGCCGAAACAGCGGGCCGGGGGAAACGCGGGCCGTCCGGGGCTGGGGCGCTCGTTTCATCACCTGTGGGCGGCGTCCGGCCTGTCGAACCTGGCCGACGGCGTCCTGCTCGTCGGCGTCCCCCTGCTCGCGGTCTCCCTCACTCGCTCACCGGCACAGGTGGCGCTGGTCAGCGCCGCGACGACGCTGCCGTGGCTGCTGCTGGCCCTGCACGCGGGCGCGATCGCCGACCGCCTGGACCGGCGCCGGATCATGGTCCTGGCGGGCTGGTCCCGCGCCGCCGTACTGGCCGCGACGGCCGCCGCCGCCTGGCTGGACCTGCTGAGCCTGCCGGTGCTGGTGGCGGCGGTGCTGCTGGCCGGCGCCGCCGAGGTGTTCGCCGACACCTCGGCCCAGTCGGCACTGCCGATGGCCGTGACCGGCGACCGGCTGGGCGCGGCCAACGGGCGGCTCGTCGCCACCCAGACCCTCGGCAACCACTTCCTCGGCGCCCCGCTCGCGGGCCTGCTGGTCGGCGTCGCCACCACCGCCGTGTTCGGCACGGCCGCCCTGCTGTACGCGGCCGGCGCGCTGCTGCTGCTCGGCATGCGCGGCCGGTTCCGCCCGG
Organism: Streptosporangium sp. NPDC049644; assembly: GCF_040675205.1. Taxonomy (NCBI): domain Bacteria; kingdom Bacillati; phylum Actinomycetota; class Actinomycetes; order Streptosporangiales; family Streptosporangiaceae; genus Streptosporangium; species Streptosporangium sp. NPDC049644. Next base: position 26,400 of record NZ_JBFAOJ010000049.1, read on the forward strand.
AGGCCGCCCCCGCCCAGGCGCTGCGCGCCGACATCGCCGACGGCATGCGCCACCTGTGGGGACACCGCGCTCTGCGTGCCCTGGCCGCCTACTCCGGCGTGCTCAACCTCGCCTACGGCGCCTACTTCGCGGTCTTCGTGCTCTGGGTGACCGGCGACGGCTCCCGGGTGGGTCTCACCCCCGCCCAGTACGGCCTGCTGGCGGCGACCCTGGCCGCCGGCGCGCTGGCCGGTTCGGTGCTCTCCGGCTCACTCACCCGCCTGACCGGCGAGAACGGCGCCCTGGTGGGCGTCACACTGCTCAACGCGCTGCTGCTGGTGGTGCCCCTTCTCCTGCCCTCTCCCCTGGCGGTCTTCCCCGCCGCGGCGGGCATCGGCGCGGCCAACGCCGTCACCAACGTCGTCTCCGTCTCGCTGCGTCAGCGGCTCATCCCCGAAGGGCTGCTCGGCCGGGTGAACGCCACCTGCCGCCTGATCGGCATGGGCGCCATGCCCCTGGGCGCCGCCACCGCCGGCCTGCTCGCCACCCTGGCCGGCCTGCCCGCCGTCTTCTGGTCCGCCTGCGTGCTCTCCCTGCTCGCGGCGGTTCTCATCCTGCGTGACGGGCAGGCCAGAGGCCCGGCACGAGGCCACCGCGGGGCCGAGAGCCACGAATGAGGCGGCGGTCCGACACCACGGCCGGCGACCAGACCCTGGTCCAGAAGAGGCTTTCAACCAGGCTCTGGTCGCCCTCACGATGAGCAGGCCCATGCGCCAGGGATGCGGATCAGACGCGGGTCCAGCGCTGGTTGGCGGCGCCGTTGCAGGACCAGATCTGGAGTTTGACCCCGTTGGCGGTGGAGTAGTTGGGGACGTCCAGGCACTTGTTCGCGCCGACGGCGGTGATGCTGCCGTCGCTGTTGAAGCGCCACTTCTGGTTGCTCTGCCCGTTGCAGTCCCAGATCTGCACCTGCGCGCCATCGGCGGTGCCCAGGTTGGCCACGTCCAGGCACTTGTTTCCGTACACCCGCAACTCACCCGCGTCGGTCTGTGTCCAGCGCTGGTTGGTCTGCCCGTTGCAGTCCCAGATCTGCACCTGCGCGCCGTTGGCCTGTGAGACGTTGGCGACGTCCAGGCATCTGCCGGAACCCACGCCGCGGATCGCGCTCACCGGCGCGGACGAGGGCGTCGGGCTGGGGACGCCGGGCTGGCCGATGCTGCCGGAGACCGACTGGAGTGCCGCGTACCAGGCGGCGGCCATCTTGTCGTAGCCGCCGGCGGTGGGGTGGATGCCGTCGATCAGGTCGGACGTGGTCAGCTTGCTGTGCATGTCGACCAGATGGACGCGCTTGCCGCTGTTCACCTTGTTCTGCACGATGCCGGGGATGGCCGCGTTGAAGGTGCGGGCGGCGGCCTCCTGGCTCGCCGACGACAGCGGGATGATGGTGGCGACGAACACGTCCGCGTCCGGCACGGTCGCGGTTATGTGGTCGATCAGGGTGGACAGTCGCTGGGGCGCACCGGCCACGTTGTAGTTCTGCAGGATGTCGTTGGTGCCGATGTGCAGCAGCACCGTGCGCGGATTGTAGGTCCGCGCCCAGCCGGCGATGTTCGCGTCGATCTGGTCGATGCGCCAGCCGGGGTGCCCCTGGTGGTCGTGATCACCCAGGGCGGCCGGTCCGTTGAACTGCGACCCGACGAAATCCACCGTGTACCGGCCGGAGGCCAGTCGCTGCCACAGGCCGATGCGGTATCCGCCCGGGACCTGCGTGCCCTCGGTGATCGAGTCGCCCAGCGGCATGACCCGCACGCCGCCGTTGGACTCCGCGCCGGCGACGCTCGTCCGCGTCACCGCGCCCAGCGCGACCATGATCACAGCCAGAAACGCCGCGGTGAACCACCGTCTCCACCTACGCATGCTCAACCTCTTTCCTGAAGCCGGGGGCGGTTACTGCTGACAGCTCGGATAGCGCTAACAATCTGTATTCGGAGCACTCGCCAACGAATGTCGTGTGGTGGCGAGAGTGGCGGCTTGGGCACATCGCAGGTGCCCGCCGGTCACAGGGTTATGAGGTCCGATGTATCAGGCTGATCTGAAGTTCTCGCCGTGCGGAGAATCCTCCCGTCAAGAGATCGTCGACCGTGAGGGTGAATCGCGGATGTGGTGTCTGTCCGGGATTCACGGTCGTCGAGCATGTCTTTTCGAGGGACAGATAGATGTGAGCGTTAACATTTTTCTGTCGATTGTGGCTTCTTCCCGTGCCGAACAATTGCGGTGGTGGAGCGGAGCAAACACGAGGCGAGGAGAGACTGTCAAGAGCCTGAAGCACGGCGAGGCAGGCAGGGGCGGGAGCCGGAGACGGCCCATCTGGTGTTTCACGGGTCGCCGCACCGAGCGGGCCGGGGCGATGTGATGAAAATTTCACGGCCAACATCTCGTCCCGGATGGCGAAACTGCGACTTTCAAGGATCCGGCAGGCGTCGAAGCAGGCGTGCAACGTGTGTATCAAGCGATGAGACAGAACCTTCCTGAATGAGCTTGACACATTTTGTAATAGTTTCCACACTGAGTCCCCGAGACGGCCCCTATGCCAAGTCGGTGGTGCGCGGCAGGGGCCGTCGACCACGACGCCCGAGTGGTGTGTGTTCCCCGATGACGGGACGCGGCGTCGATCCCGCGGGGTGTCGTCCCCCGCGATCATCCGGATCTCCAGGTGGCTCCGGCGGCTCGTGTACCGGGTGAGACGACGCGCAAGACGTCCACCCGGCACACGGCCGCGCGTTCATCCCACCCGCAGAACAGCCAGGAGAATCCCCTTCCGAGAGGTTTCCGCCCATGTCCTCGTCCTCGTTCCCGTTCAGCCGCCGCGCACTGCTCGCCGGAGCCGGGGGTGCCGCGGCCGCCGGCCTACTGGGGGTCCGCCCCACGTGGGCCGCCAACGCTCCGAGCAGCTACACCCCGACCTGGGCATCGGTCGACCAGCACCCGCCGGCCCCCGAATGGTTCCAGGACGCCAAGTTCGGCATCTACTACCACTGGGGGGTGTTCAGCGTCCCCGCGTTCGCCAACGAGTGGTACCCCCGCAACATGTACTTCAGCGGCTCCAACGAGAACAACCACCACAGGAACGTCTACGGCGATCCCTCGGTATGGCCGTACCACAACTTCATCAACGGCGCCGCTGACAGGGCCGGCAACTGGGTGCAGTTCGCGCCCAGGCTCAGATCCGCCGGCGGCAACTTCGACCCCGACGAGTGGGCGCAGCTGTTCCTCGACGCCGGCGCCAAGTTCGCCGGGCCGGTGGCCGAGCACCATGACGGCTACTCGATGTGGAACAGCAGGGTGAACGAGTGGAACTCGGTCGCCACCGGCCCGAGGCTCGACCTGCTGCGGCTGCACGCCGACGCCATCCGGGCCAAGGGCCTCAAGCTGCTGGTCTCCCTGCACCACGCCTACAACTTCACCGGTTTCTTCGAGCGCGCGCCCATGCAGTCCACCACCTCCATCAGGAAGCTCTACGGCCAGCTGGACAGGACCGCGGAGAACCAGCTCTGGTACGACAAGCTCAAGGAGGTCATCGACGGCTACCGGCCCGACATCATCTGGCAGGACTTCAACCTCAGCCAGATCCCCGAGACACACCGGCTGAACTTCCTCGCCTACTACTACAACCAGGCCATCGCCTGGAACAGGGAGGTGGTCGCCACCTACAAGGACGGGTTCAACACCAGGGGCGAGGTCTACGACTTCGAGCGCGGCGGGCCCGCGGGCATCCAGACCCCCTACTGGCTGACCGACGACAGCATCTCCAGCTCAAGCTGGTCCTACACCAACGGCATCGGCTACTACTCGCTCAACGCCATGCTGCACTCGCTGATCGACCGGGTCAGCAAGAACGGCAACATGCTGCTGAACATCGCCCCGATGGCCGACGGCACCATCCCGTCCGGGCAGCGGACGATCCTGCTGGGCATCGGGGACTACCTCAGGCGCTTCGGCGAGTCGATCTACTCCACCCGGGCCTGGGTGAGCTTCGGCGAAGGCCCCACCCAGATGGGCGGCGGCTCCTTCGTCACGCCACGGCCGGGAACCAACCGGGACATCCGCTTCACTCGCCACAAGAACAACACGGTCCTGTACGCCACCGTGCTCGGCTGGCCGGGTGCCACCCTGGACATCACGACCCTGGGCTCGAACCGGATCAACCTGAGCGGCCTGACCTCGGTACAGCTCCTCAACTCCACCGCCGGGTCGTACATCAACCTGCCCGACCGCAGCCAGGACGGTTCCGGCCTGCACATCTCGATGCCGTCCTCCACCGCCCCGTTCAGCGCCCCGGCGTATGTGGTCAAGCTGACCTTCTCCGGACAGATCCCCGCCCTGGACTCGGGCCCCACCCCGACCGGCTGGGTGCGGATCGCCAACGTCACCACCGGCCTGGTGCTGGACAGCGGCGGCAACGTCGCCTCCGGATCGAACCTCAAACAGTGGAACTACGACGGCAGCGCCAACCTGCAGTGGCAGCTCGCCGACCTGGGCGGCGGCTGGTACCGCGTCGTCAACCGCACCAACGGCATGGTCATCGACAGCTGGGGCAACACCGCCAACGGCGCCAACGCCAGGCAGGCGGCCTGGAACGGCGGCAACAACCAGCAGTGGCGCCTCAACAGCGTGGGCAACGGCCGCTACCAGATCATCAACTGCGGTACCAACACCGCCCTCGACGGCATGGGCAGCAGCACCGCCGGCTCCACCGTGTCCATGTGGGCGCCCAACAACAACACCAACAACCACTGGACCGTCACGAGCGTGTGACGGCCGGCGACCTGTCGCCGACCTGACCCCGTACGCGCTTCGCCGTGACCGGCCACCGGTCGCGGCGAAGCCCATCCCGGCGTGCACGTCGTTGCCGGGAAGTTGCCGGGGAGCCGACGATCCCATTGCTCACCTCGGCGAACCCGAAAAGGCAACGATGACCACAGCGGAGCCGTGTCGTCCCGTACGCACGATCGCGCTGTCGCGCCGCGACCACCACGGCGTCTTCGTGAGGGCGATGTCACGAACGTAGTGCTCGCGGTTTGCCACTCTTCAGTGTGGGCCGGTCCGGCCAGGTGGCCGGTAGGTCTGTGGCTGGAGGCAAGCGCGTACGGCACGCGGGAATGGGGCGGGGCGGACTTCGGGTCAGCCGGTGCGGCGGGAGCGGGCCAGCGCCAGCCCGCCGAGGGCCATGGCGATCAGCCCGACCGCCAGGGCCACGAAGCCCCCGACTATCCCGTAGCCGGTGCCGGGACCGCCGTCGGCGGCGGCCACGACCAGCCCGCCGCCGACCAGCCCGGCCAGCCCTGCCGCCAGGGCCACGATGGCCCCCCTTCGTCCGGTGCCGGTGCCGATACGACCGGCGGAGCGGGCCAGGGCCAGCCCGCCGATGACCACGCCGGCCAGCCCCAGCAGCGCGGCCACCAAGGACCAGAGACGCCCGGCGGTCAAGGTGTAGGCACTGGCGGGATCCGGCTGTGCGGCAAGCTCGACACCTTCGACCAGGGCGGCTTCGGCCACGGCGATCACGAATCGGACTGACATGCGGTGCTCCTTCTCTTCCTGCGAGTGGACATCGCCTGATCATGTCCGCCGGGCCCACCGCCGGTCGTCCGGCGGACGCAGGCAATTCGCACTACCGCGGACGCCGCAGCGGCCGCGAAGATACCGCGTGTGCGGTAGCCGGCCGATCATCCGCACGCAGGAGTCGCCCACGCGGACATCCGGCTAGGGTGCGCGCATGAGTACAGGACGGGCCGGTGTCCGGGCCGGTGTCACAGACTGGGCGATCGCCGTCTGCGTGGCGGCGACGCTGCTGGTCACCGGGCTGTCCGGGCAGAATTCCGCCACGAACCTCGACCTGTTCGGCTACGCGCTGCTGGCGGCCGGCGGCCTGGTGCTGGCCGCGCGCCGCCGGGCTCCGGTTCCCGTCCTGGCCGTCACCGGGCTGTGCGCGGTGGGTTACCAGGCGGCCGGTTTCGACGTGCCCGCCGTCGCGTACCTGTGCGCGGTGTACGCGGCCGTACGGGCGGGACACCGCACCGTCACGGTGGCGGTGAGCGTGATCATGCTGGCCGCTCTCCCCTTCGCGGCCCTGGCCTCGGGTCTGCACGACACGGGCGAGGCGCTCGCGCAGGCCCGAGGCGCCCTCGAACTGGCCTGGCTGGTCGCGGCCGGTGCCGCGGGTGAGGCGCTGCGGCAGGCCGAGCGGCGGGCGGAGGAGGCCGAGCACACCCGGGAGGAGACCGCGCGGCGCCGCGCCAACGAGGAGCGGCTGCGCATCGCGCGGGAGTTGCACGATTCGCTCACCCACCAGATCTCGGTCATCAAGGTGCAGGCCGAAGTCGCCGTCCACGTGGCCCGCAAGCGTGGTGAACAGGTGCCGGAGGCCCTGCTGGTGATCCAGGAGGCCGGTCGTGAGGCGACCCGGGAGCTGCGCGCGACCCTGCAGGCGCTGCGCGACGACGACACGACCCCGCCGCGTGGGCTCGACCACGTCCCGGAACTGGTGGAACGGGCCCGCACCGTCGGCCTGGACGCGACACTGACGGTCGAAGGACAACGACACGACGTGCCGGCCGCGGTGAGCCGGACCGTCTACCGGATCGTCCAGGAATCGCTCACCAACATCGCCCGTCACGCCTCCGCCGCGACAGCGTCGGTCCGGATCGACTACCGTCCCGACGCCCTCGCGATACGCGTCGATGACGACGGCAAGGCCACACCGGACACCGTCCCGGTGCCCGGCGTCGGGCTGCTCGGGATGCGCGAACGAGTCACCGCCCTCGGCGGGCGCCTGCGGGCGGCACCGCGCGGTGAGGGAGGCTTCACCGTCCACGCCGAACTTCCCGTGGACCGAACGTCATGATCCGTGTCCTGCTGGTCGACGACCAGCCGCTCATCCGCAGCGGATTCCGCGCGCTCCTCGACCTCGAAGACGACATCGAGGTGGTGGCCGAGGCCGCCGACGGGAAGGAGGGCCTGGCCCTGGCCAGGGAACACCTGCCCGACATCGCGCTCGTCGACATCCAGATGCCGGTCGTCGACGGCATCGAGGCGACCCGGCGCATCGCCGCGGACCCGGCCCTGGCCGGGGTGCACGTCGTCATCCTGACCAACTACGGCCTGGACGAGTACGTCTTCAACGCGCTGCGCGCCGGCGCGGCCGGATTCCTCGTCAAGGACATCCAGCCGGAGGACTTCCTGCACGCCGTACGCGTCGCCGCGCGCGGCGACGCGCTGCTCGCCCCGTCGATCACCCGTAAGCTCATCGACAGGTACGTCACCCAGCCGCTCAACCCCGGCACCGACACTGGGCTGAAAGAACTGACCAACCGCGAACGCGAGGCCGTCGCCCTGGTCGCGCGAGGTCTGTCCAACGACCAGATCGCCGACCGCATGGTGATCAGCCCGCTGACCGCGAAAACCCACGTCAACCGGGCCATGGTCAAGCTCCATGCCCGTGACCGCGCCCAGCTCGTGGTCCTCGCCTACGAATCCGGCCTGGTGACCCCGCGCAACTTCTGACATCCACGGTCCGAGTGCGGGCCATGATCAACCGTCCCGAACACGACCTCAGCCTTTCAAGATCAGCATAAGCGGCCGTTAAGAACGCTTAAGGCTTCTTAAGCATCCGCGGATTATCGTCGGCCCGAAAGGGCCCATCGGCGGTGAACCGGTGAAATGGAATCCCGGACTCCAGTGCCCGGGCGAGCATGGCCGTGACCGGCTGCCGCTTCGTGGCGAACGGCATCCGGCCCGCCGATAACAGCGTCTTCCGTCCCGGTCGTTTCGGTGATCGGCGAAAGTCAGGCCGGGAGTCGGGAACGCCTTGTCGTTCCTATCGAAAGTGGTTCATAAGTGCCCGGCACGATGCTGTCCCGGTACGGCGAATTCGTCGTACCGGTACGGACCCGGAGTACGACCTTGATCGAGGAACCCGCCCGCGCCGACGAAGCGGCATGGTAGGCACCACACCGAGTCCGACCACACAGACTCCGCCAGACGAGCCGGTGGTTACGGAGACCGCCGCAGTCTCGGTGGAGGTCCTCCCAACAAAAGGAGAAGAGCAGTGGAACTCGACGTCAACTCTCTGGACATGCTCCCCAGCAAGATGGAAGCCGCGCTGTATCCCTGCAAAACCACCTGCGTTACTCTCGTCTCCCTGATCACGCTCACCCTCGACTGATGTTCACCGCGGGAGCGGCCGGATCGGACGCTCGCGGTAGGTGACGGTCGAAAGCGCGTCGCCTCGGCTGCGGAGGCATTCGTCGCGGTGGGCGGCGGCCGGGGCGACACGCGATGAACGCCTGACCTTCGCCGTCCCGCACCGGCCCCGCCCCTCGACCGTCGGCGCGATCGCCCGCGCCGCCTCCCCGGCCCGAGGTCGCGCCGGTCGTAACGGGGCTCCGGTCGGGAACCTGTTCGGCGAAGGTCCTCTTGGCGCAGGTGTCGTTACGGCAGGGGAACCGATGAACCTACTCCTGCGAAACATTCACACGTTCGTGGTGAATTGGCGAAAATCGGGGAGATGGATTCACATCGTAAGATCGCCGAACGGGACGATGTGCTCGCCGTCCTGCTTGCCGGATCGGTGTGCCGTGGCGAGCATGTGGCCACCTCCGACATCGACCTGCTCGTCGTGACCACGGAGGACTCCGCACTGGAGGCGGGACCTCGACGGCTGGTCCAGGGCCTGCTGGCGGAGTGGGTCGCGAGACCGGAAGCGGAATGGCTCACCCGTTTCGACCGGCCGAAGACCTCGTGGCTGTATTCGTTCCTCGAGGCGGAGGTCCTGCTTCGAAGCGACCCGGCACCTGACGGCGCGACTGCGAACAGAGCTCGGCCCAGCCGACCACGAACGCGGCTGATGGTCCGAACTGTCGTCAGTGCCGGCCGTCTCTGACCACGCGGACGCTGCGCAGCGTGGTGTCCAGCGCATCCGGCACGACCATCCCAGCGCAGACGCCGGTGCGCAAGTAGTTCAGGACCTCCTCGGTGAATCGCTCACCGGGCAGAGCGGCCGGAATGCCCGGCGGGTACGGGGTGAGCATCTCGGCGGCGATCCGGCCCGCGGCCCCGTCGACGGGCACCTGCTCGGTCTCGGCGAAGAACGCCTTACGCGGGGACATGGCCTGGTCCAGGCGGAGGTCGCCGGCGATCCGCACCTGGGCCGACGGGAGTTCGTCCGCGTGCGCGACCAGGTCCCGGAGGGCGGTGAGCAACCGCTCCGCCGAGTCCTCGCCGTCGGCGTGGGTGAGCTGGGCGCTGATCCGGCGATGGTCGGACAGGTGCATGTTGATCTGGTGGTGCTCCCGTAGCCAGTCGGCCATCGTGTACCCGCAGGCTCCGGTGGCGCTGACGTCGATGATGATCTGGAGCGGGTCCAGATCGGCCGCGGGGCCACAGAAGTCCTTTCGGCCGTGGACGCGCAGACCTCGGCAGCGCCGGCGGCAACTACGGCGGCTTCCTCGCCCGCAGCTTCCCGCAGACCCCCATCTTCGGCCTGGAGGCCAACCCGCACCTCGCCAGGAGATTCGACCCGATGACCGCGCCGCCGAACTACGACATCGAGTTATGCAGGCTCGGCGAGGATCCGCTGCCGGAGACGGCGCGGGGTCGGTTTGACGCCTGCATCCTGCGGTTCGTGCTGCAGCACGTCTCCGACCCCGGACGTGTCCTGAGGGCCGTGTACGACGCGCTTCCCGCCGGTGGCCGGATCTACGTGATCGAGGAGGACCTGTCCTTCACGACCGTCCAGCCCGACTGGGAGCCGTTCCGCCTGGCGGCCGACGGCTGGATGCGGGTCACGCAGGCCGGGGGCTCCGACAGCATGATCGGCTGTAAGCTCCCCGCGCTCGCCAAGGGCGCCGGGTTCGTGGTCGACGACCTGGAGATCCTGCTGCGCAACAACGTGGAAATGGGTCCTGACCTCGGTGACTTCCTCGCGAGCGCCCTGGTGATGTTCCAAAGGACCAGTCCTCACCTCATCGGTGATGACGAGGTCAGCACGGTGGTCGAAGGGTTTGAGGCCTCTCGTGAGGACCACGCCGTCCGCGCCGTGGCCACCTACCCGCAAGTTCTGATGATGGCGACCAAGGAGAGTTGATCGTTGTGACCACCGATGCCACGGGTGACCTGCGGCAAAAGGCCCTCATGGTGCACGCGATTTCTCGATTCCGTACGGGATGCCCTTAAGATCAGCGCGGTGGACTCCTCCCGGATACGAGATGTCGTCGCGCTCAAGTTCCGGTAGCGCTCACGGCGGCAGGTTCAGCGGCGTCTCGGCCCAGCCGCTTCATCTCATAGACGGTGAACAGCACGCGGCAGTGCGGGGGGCCTTGATCTCGCGGGCCAGGGTGAGGGCGGACTCGGACGCGGGTGCTGATCTTTTCCGCACCTGCTCAAGCGATTGCCGGTGGCCGGCGGGTCAGCCGGGTGTCCGCGGGCCTCAGCCGGGATGACCGCGGCCCGCGAACATGTCGGGGTCAGCCGCTGACGCGGATGACGCCGCTCACCGGTGAGGGCGAGGCGCTGTTGTCGTAGATGAGTTCTCCGTTCTTCTTCCAGACCCTGACCAGCAGTCGGTCTGTGCGGTCGGCCGGCTTGCCGGAATCGACCGCGGTGATCTCGTAGGTGACATCGACGCTCTTGTTGACCTTCCCGGTTCCGCGCAGGATCGCGGTGCCGCCGGAGGCGGCGAGCACGGTGTGGGAGCCGTCTCGCAGATCGAACCCCGGGGCGTTGTAGCGCAGCTCACCTGCGGGAGTGGTGTCCTTGCCGCGGTAGCGGGCGGTGACCTCCAAGGTCGCCTTGCCCTCCTTGGCGCACTGGCCGGCGAGCGTGCACGCCCCGGCGGGTGAGAGCATCTGCCCGGCCCCGACCAGCGAGCCGGCCGGGTCGTAGACCAGCACGTAGGCGGTCTGCCCGTCGATGGTATCGGTGCCGGTCGCGCCCTTGTCGTCGGTGACCGTGACCGAGATCGGGTATCGCCCGGCCTTGGTGAACACGTGCGACCCGGTGACCGTGCCCGCGTTCTTGGCTGTGCTCTTGGCGGGGCCGGTGCTTTCGGCCACGGCCGCGGGCACCGGCGTGCCGCCGATGGTCCACACGGCGGTGTGGACGTCGGCGCCACCGGGGTCGGTGAACGAGGCGTTCAGCCTGACCTCGGTGCCCACCGCCACGGCCGTGACCGGCTGTGTGAGGGCCACCTCGGGTGCGGCGTTGGTGACATGGACGGTGAGCCGGGCGGTACCCGTGGCGCCCTTGTCGTCGGTGACCGCGAGCACGACGGTGTGGTCACCGGCCGAGGGATACACGTGCTGGAGCTTCAACTGCCCGGCGGTCAGCGCCAAAGGCCGCGACCCGGCCCCGTCGCCGTAGTCGGCGCTGTAGGTCCAGGAGCTGGAATCGGGATCGACGAACGAGCCCATCCCCACCCAGCCGCTGCCCGCCTCGACGGTGTCGAAATGCGTCTCCAACGTCACGGCCGGGGCCTGGTTGGGGGTGTCGGCGGAGAGCACGGTGGCGGTGAAGGCGGCCGCGGTTTCCAGGCCGCCGTCGTCCTTGACCGTCACGGTGACCGGATACCTGCCCGGGGTGGCCCACTGGTGCTCCAGCGTGATCTGCCTGGCCTCGTCGGGTATCACCGGCCGGGGGCCGGCCCCGTCGCCGTAGTCCACCCTCGCGCTCCAGGAGCTGGAACCGGGGTCGGTGAAGGTCACAACGCGCTGCAGTTTCTCCCCGGCGCTCAGCTCGACGTCGCCTCCGACGTCCAGCACCGGAGCGGTGTTCGCCGCCGCCTCCTCGATGACATACGGCACGCCGGCCGTCCCGAGGGCGCCGCCGCTGTCGGTGACCATCACCAGCGCGGTGCCGGTACGCGGGGCGGTGAAGGTGCGGGTCACCTCGACGGTGCCGCCACCGGGCTGCCGGGTCACCTCGGCCGGTACCGGGGGCCCGTCTCCCCAGGCGACCTGGGCGGTGTGGGTGTCAGCGGTGTCGGCGTCGGTGAAGGAAACCTTCAGGGTGAAGGGCTTGCCCACCTGGCCCCGCAACGGCGCGGCCGGCACCTGGGGCACCGGCGTGCCGCCGGCTTTGGCGCCCTGGCCCGTCAGCGGCACGGTGAACGCCGCCTCGGCGCCCTCGGCGGTGGTGAAGGTCAGCGCACCGTTGGCCGGGCCTTCCGCGGTGGGGGCGAACCTGACCTGCACCGTGCACGCCTTACCCACCGCCAGCTCCACCGGGCAGGCATTGCTTTGCGTGAACGGCCCGCTGGCCGCGATCACCCTCAACGGGATCGGACCGTTGAGCCGGTTGGTCAACGTCACCGTGTACGGGTGGCTGACCTGGCCGACCTGCACCGCATCGGCCCAGTTGACCCCGACGGTGTTCAACAACGGACGAACCGTGGAGGTGACCTCCGCCCCATTGTTTTCGATCTTGGGGTCGGATACGGCCAGGCTGTCCGCCATCGCGTGGGTCTTGAACTCGGCGCCGTCGGCGGTGTCGGCCGGGATGGTCGCACTCACCTCGACGGTGGCGCTCCAGCCCTTCTCCAGGACCTTGACCGTGTTGCGGAACCCGCCCTGGATCTCGGTGCACCTGCCCCGCCAGGTATCACAGGCCGCGCCGGTGACGCCCGGGGGGGTGAACACATCCAGCCGAACATCGGTGGCGGTGTCCTCACCGGTGTTGGTCACCGTGGCCGTCCAGGTCACCTTCGCACCCGGGCCCGGCTCGGTGGCCGACACCGCGGCGGTGACCTCCAGATCAGCTTGCGCCGTGGTCGGGGTCAGCAGGAACGACCGGGGAGAGGTGACGAAGTCGGAGGAACCGTCCGCGGAGGACCTGTCGCGGATGAATCCCTGCGCCACGATCTGGCCTGAGGAATTCACATCGTGCAACCAGTTCAGGCCCATACACGGCATCCTGGTGTCGGCCGGCTCCTTCGGGCACAGCGGCCGGGGCAGCAGGTCCGCCAGCGGGTACTTCTTGTCCTCCAGCCATATCACCGGCTCGTAGATCTCCTTGACGGGGGTGGAGGCGTCCGGGTCGAGCGCGAGACCGACCACGAGCCCATGCTCGTTGACCGCGCTCGCCTTACCCACACCAAGATCGACCGGCTTGCCGTCCCTCCACATATACGCGTTGGAGGAGCCATGGATGGGGCACTTCAGCTCACCGACCGCCACACCCGTGGTGTTGACCGCATACACACCACCGCCCTTATTCGGACAATCCGCAGGTATCGCGAGCTTGGCGGTCACCCCGTCCTGATAGACCGCCGGGCTCCAGGAAGTGGGCGTGCCGTCTACTCCCCGGTCGGTCACATAAGCGCCGGCCACAGCTCCCTGGGCGTTGATCCGCGTCCCCACATCGCCCGCGATTCCGCCGAACGTGCTTCCATGCTTGTGAAACGGCGGGGTGGCCGGCAGCCCGACCGCGGTCCCCCGATCCCACATCACGTATCTGCCGTCAACGGCGCCGAACACCTGACCGTTGTCGTTCACATCAAACGCGAAGCCGCCCGTGCCGGACTTCTGCAGATCGGTGACCGAGCCATCCCTGCCGAACAGCACAGCGCGCTGCACGTTCCCGGACTCCGCCGAGGTGATCGCGTAACCCGAGACATCTCCGGCCTCGTTGATCCCCGTGGCATCCGCGTCGCAGTCTTCATGGGGACCTGTAGAGCTTTCGGTGCACGGCAGACCACCCAGGTCGGCGGACTCACCCGCCTGCCAGCGCACCGCACGATGCTTACCGTTGTCCTCCACTACCGTGGCCGCGACCTGACCACGATCGTTCACCGCAACCGCGTGTGTTCTTCCCGCATCCTCGCCACCGGTGCCATCCAGCTCGGTCACCGTGTAGGAACCGAACCGCGCCACCACCGTGTGCGGACCGTCCATCACCAACGTCAGCTTCCCAGCCGGCCGCTCCTGACCATCCACCGTCCACCCGATCGGGACACGCCCCGCCTCAGGAGCCGCGGTCAGCGTCACCGCCGACCCCACACGATAGACATCCTGCGCCGGCGACGCCGACACCGAACCACCCGGCTGCGCCGACAACGCCAGCTCAAACTCCCGCGTATCAGGCCTCTTGACCTCGACCACATCAAGCGCAGCCCGCACCCCCTTGGCCGTATCGGCCTTCACCGTGACCGAATACACCCCATCGGCCAACGGCTCAGAGGTGGCACCGTACACACCGTCGTCGGCCGCGCCGTCACCACTGCCGCCATCATCGCTCAACGGCAACTCATGGCGCGTGCCGTCGGTCCCGAGCAGGATCGCCCGCACCGGCACCCCGGTCACCGGTTCACTGCCATCGGTGACGGTGCTCCTCACCGCCACCCGGCCATCATCGGCCGACTGCTCGGCCGTGGCCGCCACCGTCACCGCGTTTCCGGCCACCCAGGCGACCAGGTCGGCCTTGACGGCCTCGGCCGCCGAGTTGGTGATCTCCAGCTTCCACGCCCCGGCCTGCGGCTTGGCCACACTCAACCCCTGGATCGGCTGCTTGGCCTCATCACTGCCCGCCGCATACTGCGCGGCCGGCTTCCCGGCCGGATCCCGCAACACCAATCCGACGGTCGACGGCAACGCCCCGGTCACCCCGAACGCCGTGCCCTGCGGAACCTCCACCGGCACACTCACCGTCTGCCCCGGCTCCACCACGCTCGACAACGCGACGAACGCCGAAGCACCACCGGTTGCGGCGCCGCCGTCACCATCGGCCGGGCTTGCCTCCCCGGAGGTCACGGCAACGTCCTCCTGACCGGACGCCGGGGCGACACCCTTGCCGGGCGCGAACTGCGCACCATCGGGGTTGTCGGCGCCGGCCAGCACCGAGGCCAGCCGCGGCTGGACATACGACAGGAAATCCGCCGCCGAATGGGTCATCGCGTCGTGACGCGTACGGGTGACAGGGGTGTCGGTGTAAACGTACCGCGCGCTCGACTTCGGAACCATTCCGTCCCCGGCTACGCCGCCTTCCGGGTCGAGGCAGGAGACGCCGTGCCCCACACCGACAAGGCTGGATACCTTCACACCCTTGATGTTGGTGACGTTCTTGTTGAAGACACCGTCCATGTAGGCCACGGTGCTGTGCTTGGTGGCCGGCATGGCGGGGGGAGAACCGCCCATCCCGATCGTCCCGGCCAAGAGCATGTCCGCACAGGGAGTTCCCCTGTTCGGGGTGCCCATCTGCAGCATCCGGCTCACCGCCGGCTTGCTTGGCATCTCGGCTTGGATGTAGTGCCGGGCGATCACACCGCCCGAGTCGTGGGCGACGACATCGACCTGGAACGCACCCTCCACTTCGCGCACGCCGTCGATGTAGTCCCCCAACTCCCCGGCGTTCCGCTCGATGGTGAAAGTGGGCTTGGACGGGTCCTTCGGATCACCGGTGTTGAGCGTATCGACGGGGTATCCATTCAGCAGCGGGTGCACGGACGCCAAAACAGACGTGTAGCCATCCCACGCCGTTTCCCTGTTGCTCCTGTAACCGTGCACCAGTACCACGGGCTTCGGCCGAATGGTTATCGGTGCACCCAGGGAGACATCCAACGAGGTTGGGGTGTGGCTGACACGGAGTTCTGCGGTCAAGGATCGGTCTGACCACCCTTTCCCCTCGTGCCAGGCGAAACCAGTCGTGTCCCAGACCACTCGCTTGGTGACGGTCTCGTGGGGGGCGAGGGTGAGGTTGCGCCCGCAATTGGGCAGCGAGCCTTCAAACACCTCCTCTTGCAGCACGCAGCTCACCCGCTCGGGGTAGTTGCTCGGGTTGGTGATGGTGACGGTGACGCGGACCTCGTTGCCATCGACCGTGCCGCTCTCCGGCACCGGGACCCACGCCTCAGAGGGGTACAGCCGCGTCTCAAGCGTCATCGATTCGATCTTGGGTCGGGCAATTTTCAGATCGAGTACGAAGACGTGGAACAGTCGGCTGGCATTGTTCAGCATGAGGCCGGCGATCTGGCCGCGATCATTGATGCCGGTAGCCTGGGTCAAGGTGAAGGAGGTGTTCTCCGGCAGCAGGGTGTTCAGGTCGACCCCCTGACCGTTCGCATACAGCGCGGCCCGCTGGTGAGCGGATGCGTCAGAGGAGGCTTTGTGCCACATCCAGCCCGCCCCGAGGCCGGCTTCGTTGATCGCCAGCACCTGACCGCCGAGCGGGGTGTTCATCCGCAGGGGCTGGCCGTCCTCCCCCCAGATCAGGGGGACATAGCCCACGCCGTCAAGATCCCTCCCATAGCCGGCCACCTGGCCGCTGTTGTTGATGTCGTAGGCGTGGGTGTCGCCCGTGTACCGAAGAAGATCTCGTTTCAGGTTGACGGGCTCATCGGCTCTGGTCCGGAACGCGGTGGATCTGGTCACCTTCGGATCAGGGTCCGCGTCGATGACACCGACCACCTGACCGTAAACGTTCAGCGAACTGGCCATGGTCGCGACGGACACGCCGGCTGGAGCAAGCTTCAGCGTCTCAGCGCTGAGGGGGTCGTATACCCAGTCCCCCCCAAGAACCTGACCTACGTTGTTGATGGCCACCGCGGCGCCCTGGAGATTCGGCTTGGTCACCGCGCCGCCGTGGACGACAAAGGGCTTTCCTGAACCATAACCGCCGACCACGTCGCCGCGATCGTTGACGTCTAGCGCGTAGCTGTAACCGTCCCCCCCAAGCCCCAGGCTCTCGTGGAACCTTTGAGCGGGTCGCCCAGGGGCGAGCAGCACGGCTCTACGGTTCGAGTTAAGGGTGTCCGCGATCTGGGCCGCGACCTGGCCGTGGGTGTTGATCCCTCCGGCGTAGCGAAACGAGTCAAGGCCCATATTGGTGCTACCAAGATCGGTAAGCGTGGGCGCGACTGCCGCTGCAACGCCTGCCTGTTGCTCCGGCTGCGCCGCCGCCATCGTCGGTGTCGGCGCGAACAGGGAGCCGACCACCACGGCGAGCAGGGGAAATGCTACCCGCCGCGCGAAAGCGCGGCTGCGTAACAAGTTCAATGAAGATCTTCTCCTGAATGGGGTCCGTGCATCCGCACGGGATGGGAATGTCTAGTGATGCCGGAGTCGGGATCTCCCGAGCACGGTCCCATGGATCTGCGGGCCGGGCATGCGCGCCACCTCCGGGTAGGGTGTGCGTGGAGGGAGCCGTCCTCTCCTGCGAAGTGACTCGTTTCTGCCCGTTTGCGGCGCCAACGCGCATGTCATGCATTAACCGACATAGGCACCCCTCCGTCAGGTGTTAACCCCCCGAACGTGAGATCGATCACGAGATGGTGATCGGTCGCGCTTGTAGGTCGCTTGGCCTGCGATTGCAGCGAACTTGTCGAAGGCCGGTCGTGCGGTGTGTACCAACGCGAGGCAGACTCCGACGCGAGTGCGTTCCCGCACGGGACCGCCCGCATGTTCGCCCTGCCCGGCGGCTACGCGGTGGCCAAGGGCCCTCTCATGACGGCACCCACGCCCATCGCCGCCGCAGGCGCCGATTCACCACACGTACGACAGATCCCGCCCGTTCGGGGAACGGGCGGGATCTGCGCTCCGTTTCCGCGCCTGCTCAAGCGGCTGCCGGTGACCTGCGTGTGAGCCGGGTGTCCGCGGGCCACGACCAGGGTGACTGCGGCCCGCGGACGTGTGATGGGTCAGGTTCAGCCGCTGACGCGGATGACGCCGGTCACCGGTACCGGTGAGGCACTGGTGTCGTAGATCAGTTCTCCGTTCTTCTTTGTCCAGACCCGGACCGCCAGCCGGTCGGTGCCGTCGGCCGCCTGGCCGGAATCGATCGTGGTGATCTCGTAGTTGACCTCGATGGTCTTGTTGACCTTCCCGGTGCCACGCAGGATCGCGGTGCCGCCGGCGATGGCCAGCACCGCGGGGGAGGTATCACGCAGGTCGAACCCGGGGGCGGTGTAACGCAGTTCCCCGGTGGGGGTGGTGTCCTTGCCGTGGTAACCGGCGGTGACGTCCAGGGTCGCCTTGCCCCGCGGGGCGCACTTGGTGTTCAGCGTGCACGCCCCGGCGGGGGTGGTGCTCTGTCCGGCGCCGACCAGTGTGTCGGCCGGGTCGTAGACCAGTACGTAGGCCTGCTTGCCACCGCCGCCGGTGGTGGCGGTGGTGGTGGCGTTGTGGTTGTCGGTGACGGTCACCGCGATCGGGTACAGCCCGGCCTCGGTGAAGGTGTGCCACCCGGTGACGGTGCCCTTGCCGCGGTGTCCGGTCACCGCTCCGGGCACCGGCTTGCCGCCGATGCTCCAGGTGGCGGTGTGAGTGTCGGTGCTGCCCGCATCGGTGAAGGTGGCGCTGAGCGCCACCGCCTTGCCCACCGGCACGACCTTGGCCACCGCCGGCGCGGTCAGGGTCACCTCGGGGGCGGCGTTGGTGACATGGACGGTGACCTGGGCGCTGCCCGTGGCGCCCTTGTCGTCGGTGACGGTGAGCACGACGGTGTGGTCACCGGCCGACTGATACACGTGCTGGAGCTTCAACTGCCCCGCGGTCAGGGGCAGCGGTTGTGGGCCGGCCCCGTCCCCGTAGTCGGCGGTGTAGGTCCAGGAGGTGGAGTCGGGGTCGGTGAAGGAACCGATGCCGACCCAGCCGGTTCCGGTCTCGATGGTGTCGAAAGGCGTCTCCAGTGTCACGATCGGCGCCTGGTTGGGGGTGTCGGCGGTCACCACGGTGGCGGTGAAGGTGGCCGTGGCCTCCAGGGCGCCGTCGTCCTTGACCGTCACGGTGACCGGATACGTCCCCGCAGTGGCCCACTGATGCTCCAGCGTGATCTGCCTGGCCGTGTCAGGGGTGACCGGCCGAGGGCCGGCCCCGTCGCCGTAGTCCACGCTCGCGGTCCAGGAGGTGGAATCGGGGTCGGCGAAGGTCACGATGCGCCGCAGCCTCTCCCCTGCGGTCAGCTCGACGTCGCCTCCGGCGCTCAGCACCGGGGCGGTGTTCGGCGCCGCCTCCTCGATGACATACGGCACGCTGGCCGTCCCGAGGGCGCCGCCGCTGTCGTAGACCATCACCAGCGCGGTGCCGGTGCGCGGGGCGGTGAACGTGCGGGTCACTTCGAGGGTGCCGCCACCGGGCCGCTGGGTCACCACGGCCTCCACCGGGGGCCCGTCGCCCCAGGCCACTTTCGCGGTGTGGGTGTCACCGGCGTCGCCGTCGGTGAAGGGGATCTTCAGGGTGAACGGCTTGCCCACCGTGCCCCGCACCGGCGCGGCCGGCGCCTGCACGACCGGCGTGCCGCCGGCCTTAGCGCCCTGACCCGTCAACGACACGGTGAACGCCGGCTCGGCGCCGTCGGCGGTGGTGAACGTCAGCGCACCGCTGGCCGGACCCTCACCAGTCGGAGCGAACCTCACCTGGACCGTGCACACCTTCCCCACGGCGAGTTCGACGGGGCAGTCGTTGGCCTGGGTGAACGCCCCACTGACCGCGATCACCCTCAACGGGATCGGCGCGTTGAGCCGGTTGGTCAACGTCACCGTACTCGCGTAGCTGACCTGACCGACCTGCACCGGGTCCGGCCAGACGATCCCGGTGGTACTCAACAGCGGACGAACCGTCGCGGTGGCCGAGGCGGTGTTGTTGGCCGGTTCGGGATCGGTCACCGCCAGGCTGTAGCCGTGCGCCGAGGCCTTCAGCTCGGTGCCGCCGGCGGTGCCGGCCGGCACGGTCGCACTCACCTCCACCGTGGCGCTCCAGCCCGGCTCCAACACCTTGACCGTGTTGCGGAACCCGCCCTTGATCGGCGCGCACTGGCCCCGCCAGGTGTCACAGGTCGCCCCGGTGACGCTCTGAGGGATGAACACGTCCAGCCGCACATCGGTGGCCGCGTCGTCGCCCTTGTTGGTCACCGTGGCCGTCCAGGTCACCGTCGAACCCGGCCCCGGCTCACTCGCCGACACCTCTGTGGTGACCGCCAGATCAGCCCGCGCCGTGGTCGGGCTCAGCAGCAGCGCCCGGTCCTGCTGGATGAAGCCGTCGCGGTCCGGCGCGCGGTCACGCAGGAAACCCTTCACCAGGATCTGGCCCGAGGCGTTGACGTCCAGCACGTGCCCTATGCCCACGCACGGCTGGGTCGTCTTCGCGGCGTCCTCCGGGCACCACGGCCGAGACAGCGCATTGGCCAGTGGGTGCTTGGTGCCGTCCACCCACATCACCGGCGGCTTATACACGTTGAGATAAGATCCCGGCTCGGAACCGACGATCAGCTCGTTGTCGTTGACCGCGGTCGCCTCACCCGCCCCCAGATCGGTCGGCTTGCCGTCCTTCCACACATAGGCGCGCTTGGTCGTTGTGTTCTCGTAGCGGCCGCACCGCAGAGTGCCGACCACCAGGCCGGTGTTGTTGAGGTCGGAGGTTCTGCCGGCCGTTCGGGCGCAGCCCTCGACCGTGCCCGCCAGTTTGGTGAGCACTCCATCGGCGTAGACCGCCGGACCCGTGTCCCGGGGAAGACCGTTGCCGTCCCGGCCGCCCAGCTCGTAGCCGCCCGTGACCGCGCCGTGACCGTTGATCCGCGAGTACCGGAGCTGGTGCCACTCGTTGTCGTAGCCGCTCCAGCCCGGGTCGTAGTCGGCGGGCATCGCAACCGCGGCCCCCCGATCCCACATCACGTACCTGGGCCCAGCCGTCTCCCCGAGCACCTGACCGTTGTCGTTCACCGCAAAAGCGTCGCCCCACAGGTTCGCCGAGCTGTCGCCCGCGTGCAGATCGGTGACCGAACCGTCGTTGCGCCAGATGACGGCGTGCCGGGAGTTGCCGCCGTTCACCGACGCCACAGCAGAGCCGGCCACCTCCCCGGCCTCGTTGATGCCGTATGCGCCGGTCTCGCACTTGGTCTCGCCGTCGGTGCAGGCCAGGCCGCCCAGCTCGGTGATGGTCCCGTCCTGCCAGCGCACCGCGTGCGCCTTGCCGTCCTGGCCGGTCATCGTGGCCGCGACCTGACCGCGATCGTTCAGCGTGTGCGCCACGGTTTTCGAGGCGTCCCCGCCGGACAGCGCGCCGATC
Organism: Streptosporangium sp. NPDC049644; assembly: GCF_040675205.1. Lineage (NCBI taxonomy): Bacteria > Bacillati > Actinomycetota > Actinomycetes > Streptosporangiales > Streptosporangiaceae > Streptosporangium > Streptosporangium sp. NPDC049644. The sequence continues at coordinate 47,426 of NZ_JBFAOJ010000049.1, forward strand.
TCGGTCACCGTGTAGGTGCCGAACCGGGCCTGCACCGTGTGCGCCTCGTTCATGGTCAGCGTCAGCGGACCCGGGCCCCGCTCCTTGCCGTCGACCGTCCAGCCGATCGGGACACGCCCGGCCTCCGGCGTCGCGATCACCTTCACCGTGCTGCCGGCCCGGTAGACCTCCCGCGCCGGCGATGCCGCCACCGAACCCCCCGGCCCGGCCGACAACGTCAACGCGAACTCACGGGTGTCGATCTGCTCGACCGTGATGTCGGCACCCGTGACCCGCATGCCCTGAGCGGTATCGGCCGTGACCGTGACGATGTAGAAGCCATCGGCCAGCGCCTCGCTGGTGGCGCCGTACACACCGTCACCGGCCTCGCCGGCGCCATCGTCGTTCAGGGTCAGCTCGCGCGCAACGCCGTCGTCACCGGTCACGGTGGCCCGCACCTGCGCCCCGGTAACCGGCCGACCGGCATCGGTCACCGTGGCCGACACCGTCACCCTGCCATCCGCCGACGACTGCTCGGACTTGGCCGTCACGGTCAGCGGGTTGCCCGCGATCCACGCGCTCGCAAGAGCCTCGACCGGCCCGGACCCGGCGTTGGTGATCTCCAGCTTCCACCCCCCCGTCTGCGGGTTGTCCACACGCAGTCCCTGGAACGGCTCCTTGGCCGCGTCACTGCCCGGGGCGTAGGAAGCGGCCACAGCACCCGACGGGTCACGCAGCAGCATCCCCACCGTCGACGGCAGCGCCGTCACGACGCCGAACGCCGCACCCTGCGGCACCTCCACCGGCACGGTCACCGTCGCGCCCGCACCCACCGTCGCCGAAGGAAACGCGAACACCGAATCAGCCACAGCCTCGGCCTCGGCCGCGGTCTCGGCGCTCACACCGGACTTACCCGGCCCACTCGCTTCACCGGCCAGCGGCTTTTCCGGCGCCGATTCAGGCGCGACCGGTGAGGGCCCCTCGTACTCGGGGCTGGTGGAAGAATCAGCCGAAAGTCGCGGCGCGATGTAGTTGCGGTAATCCGAAGTCTTCTCGGTCATCGCGGTGTGTTCGCTTTTGGTGAGCACAATGTCCCGCAAGTTCCAGCCACTATCGGTTTTCCAGCGGGCACTAAGGGTTTCAACGACTCCGTCACTGCTGTCTTCGAAGTAGTGAACCGGAGCCGGGGAGAGGGAGCACACCAGTTTTCGGCCCACACCTACCAGGTTGGAGATCCGCACACCCCTGAAGTTGCCATGTGAATAGCCGTCCTTTTCTAATATGCGGTTCAACCCCCCCACGAAGGCGCTGGTGTTCTCACGCAACGCCGGCGCCCACCAATTAAGGGCCGTTGAGGCCCTGGCCGCCAAGTCCGCGCATTTAGATCCCGTGTTGGGAGTGCCCATCTGCAGAACGCGATGCACCACGGGCTTGCGGTCCAGCCCGGTCGCCATAAAGTGAGACATATAGTATTTGATTATGTTTCCGCCCATGGAATGGGCGACCACCACGACCTTGTCGAAGCCCTTTTCTTCACGCAACCCCTGAACAAAATGGTGCAGCGCGGAGGAGTTCTCCAGCATGGGTTTGGTCGGCTTTGTCCGGTCATCCGGATCGCCAGTGTTCATGGTGTTGACCCGGTATACCTCCTGCAGCGGGTTTTCGCCCTTCGCGATCGCTTCGAACGCGTCCCATCGATCCGCTGTGCTTCTGAAGCCGTGAACCAGAACCAGGGGCATCGGCTTGACCATGATCGGCCGCTTCAATTCTTTGTCCACAGTAGCGATATATGTGTTGCCGCTGAAGAGCCGGACGCTCAAGGAGCGATTCGAGCGCGGCCTGTGATCAAGCCAGGAGTAGCCCTTGGTATCCCAGATAAATGACCGCTCGACCGTCTCGCCAGGTTGGATGGTCAGATTGAACGTCCCACCCGGCAGGGGTTTACCGGTCCCTTCCTCGATCACCTGTAGCGTCCTACGCTGAGGCAGGTCACCGGGGTTGCTGGCCTGGAGGTTGACGCGGATCTTGTTGCCCTCGTATACCCCTCCCTCCGGCACCGGGACCCACGCCGTGGAAGGAGGAAGCTGCGTCAACAAGTCGATCGAGCGGATCTCGGGTTCGGCGAAACCCAGGTCGAGCAGGAAGGCGTGATCGTTCTCGTCGGCGGGGTAGCGGCCGATAACGGCGACCTGGCCGTGGTCGTTGATGCCGGTGGCACGGCTGAGGTTCACGTCCCAGCCCTCCGCCCGCACCAGGGTGCTCAGGTTGATTGCCTCACCCGGCAAATACATAGCGGCTTGTGGCGCGTCATTAGCGTCATACATCACTCCCACGCCGATGCCGGAGTTGTTGATCGCAGCCACCTTGCCGTACACCGTCTCCCCGGAAGGGGTGGTGCCCTGTTCCTGGGGTGTGCCACTCCTATCCCAGATGATGGGGATGTCATTGGTGTTCCCCGGGTTGTCCACGTAGCCGGCGACCTGGCCATGGTCATTGACGTCGGTGGCCTGGGTTTTGGCAGTGCCGAACGTCAGACGGTCTCGGCTCATGATGAGGGGCTCGCCGGGCTTGGTCCGGAAGGCGGAAAAACCGTTGAGCGGACCAGGGTCCATGTCGGCGAAACCGACGACCGTACCGTCATTGGCCAGCGCGGTAGGCTCCAAGTACTGATCCTCGAACGCTTGGAGCTTCAATACAGAACCGTCGGGATCGTGTACCCCGCCGGGGCCCGCGATTTGACCGCTGTCGTTGATAGCCGTTGCCGTAGAGTTTAGGCGAGTCGCTTTGCCATCTTTGACGAGGAAGCTGCTCGTGTCGTCAGTACCGACAAGCACGGCGCCGTGGTTGTTGATGTCCCTGGGATCGCTCACGTGGAAGTCGCCGCCGAGGCTCGCGTGAAGATCCGTGACGGATTCACGAGCAAACAGCACAGCTTTGGGATTTTTCCCGCTGGGGGAAGCAGGGTTCGGGAGCGTCCCAATGACCTGCCCCCTGTTGTTCAACTTGCGAAGTAGGCCCGAGGAGCTCTGAAGGTCGGCCAGGTGGATGAGCTCGACTTCGGGCTCCGCGGCCGCTGGTTTCGCGTCCCGAGACGGTGCCGAGCCGGACGCGGCCAGCGCGGGCAAGGGCATGGCGAGGGAGCCGGCCACCACGGTGGCCAAGCCGGTCACCACGGCGATCAGAGGAGCAGAGGCACGACTGAATAACCAGTGCAAGGGAGTGACTCCATGACTATGGCCGTGCCTTCCGGGCACGGCCAGGGAATTTCCGCCGCCGATCGTGCCCGGTCGCACTTGTGGGTCACTCGGCCTGCCCTTGCAGCGAGCATGTAGCAGACCCCGCAGCGCCGCCGTGGTCAATCGAGAGTGCTCGGAGCGCAGGCGGAGCAACCAGGAAACCGCGGATACCAGATTCAGGGCCGGATGGCGCAGCATCAGCCTGCCCAGCCGGCTCGTGACCCTGCCCGCAGGCATCGCGAGGAACGGGAAGCGGACCGGGCGAACGCCCGGCAGCTTTGGGAAGACGGGGGATGGGTGTTCGCGACCGCGACGGGCGGGCCGCTCAATCCGAACACCGACTACCACCAATGGAAAGTTCTACTCGCGGCGGCAGGGCTCGGAGACGCCCGGCTGCACGACGCCCGGCATGAGGAAGGAGACACGGGTCGGCGCCTTGTGTTGAGGTGCCTCAGGGCGAAGTCGTCCACCGTGACGGCCCGCACCGCGCCGACCGGCGGTTCAGGGACCGACCGCACCAGCCGCAACAGGGTGTCCTTGGCGACCGGCATCCCGAGCCGAGCCGCCAGGCGAGCACCTGCCCGAGCCGCCATCCCTACCGCGACCGAGGTCAGCATTCTCCGCAGCAGCGGCGTGTAGCGGGTGTGCGGACGGGTCAACCCGTCCACCTGCTCGACGAACGTCGCCGCCGCACACGTGGCGTTCGCGCACTTGAAACGCCGTACCGTCACCGCCGGCACCGTCTTCACACCGCCGACCGCGGCGTCGGCCAGTCGCCGAACGTAGCGGTCATGCACCCGGCCCGAGACAACGCCGCAGTGCGGACACACTCCCGTATCCGCCCGGCATCGGGCCCTGAGGCGCCCAGCAGATTCCGGACAGGCGACCACGACGTCCCATGCTCTCGGCGGCGAGCGAGACACCAGGAGTTCTAAGGCGCACAGGAAGTGCGGGACCGCAATCGGTTAACGACCGGGGCCGAGCCAGGCAGCATCGGTGAGGTTCCTCAAGGACTCGGGTAGCGCGGTCAACTGGTTACGGCCCAGGTCGAGCCAGGTGAGGGCGGTGAGGTTCCTCAAGGACTCGGGCAGCACGGTCAACTCATTGCCGCCCAGGTCGAGCTCTTCGAGGGCGGTGAGGTTCCCCAGCGACTCGGGTAGAGCGGTCAGCCCGTTGTCATACAGGTCGAGCCAGGTGAGGGCGGTGAGGTTCCCCAGGCACTCGGGCAGCACGGTCAACCGATTGCCGCCCAGGTCAAGCCAGGCGAGAGCAGTGAGGTTCCCCAGCCACTCGGGCAGCACGGTCAACTGGTTGCAGAACAGGTCTAGCTTTTCGAGGGCGGTGAGGTTCCTCAGGCACTCGGGCAGCGCGGTCAACCGATTGCCGCGCAGGTCGAGCCGTTTGAGGGCGGTGAGCTGGGTGAGTGACCCGGGCACCCTGCTCAGCCGGAGACGGGACAGGTCGAGGTAGGTCGATCCATCCTCCAAGCACTCGGCGATCCGGGTGACGGCGATCGCCTGGCCTGCCTCGGAGTCCAGCATGATCTCTCTTCTCCCTGTCGCTCACGCGCCTGGGCTCGCCCCTGCGCCATACCGGTCTCCGGCCCTTCCTCGGCCGCTTCGGACAGGAGGGTCGACGATGACGCTAGAGACCGGCGCTGGAGAACGACTTGTAAGTCATGGGACGGCCTGGCCGCAGACGGCCGTCATCAAGGAGAACCGCCTGCCGTTACGGCCGTCTCGCGGGACCACTCCGGGCTCGTCGCGCCGCCCCTGGTAAAGGGCCACTCATCCGCTCCAGCCAGGAACCGTCCCGGCGAGCGTCCCGCCACTCAGGTGGAGGCACCGGGCCGATCCGTTGAACCTTGTGAATCCCGTCGGCCGGGGCCGTCAGCGGCCCTCGGCACCGGCCGACGGATCAGATCACTCCGGGTCGTAGGCCAGGTTGGGGCGCAGCCAGCGCTCGACCTCGGCGAGGTCCAGGCCGCGCCGCAGGGCGTAGTCCTCGACCTGGTCCCTGTCGAGGCGCCCCACGGTGAAGTACCGCGACGCCGGGTGGGCGAAGATCAGCCCGCCGCGCCTCCAGGTGGATGTACTCGGCGAACGCCTCCGCCAGCCGGTCGGCGAGGGCCTTCACCATGATCGCCCGGTAGTCGTCATTCCGCGCCTCAGACCGATAGACAGTGATGACCAAGACGTCCACATGGTGATGTACGTCTTACCGCCAACCAATGGACGATCTCATGCCCCAGAACGAAGGCGGTGATGGCCTGGTGGAGGGGCCGGGACACGTTCTCATCCAGCAGCAGCCTCACGTGATTGCTTGGGAGGATCGTAGCTGTTGACGTAGTACGAGCTGCGTGTCCTCAGTCTGGACGGCACCCCCAGCTGGTGCGAGATCGTCGACGGCGACCCCGACACCCACGAGGTCCACCTCACCCTCAACCTGCTGCACTTGGTACGGCGGCTGCGCATCGTGCACGCCATCGCCGGGGATCTCACGGTAGACGCGGCGCTTACTCGGGCAGACCCGGGCGGGGAACCCTGTGGCGAGGCATGGCACCGACGATCGGGAGCACCAGAATGGCCAGCACGCCACCGATCCACAACACGCTCACCGTTGAGGCGGTGTCGACCACCAGGCCGCCGACGAGGGCGCCCAGGGCGATGGACAGGTTGAACATCGACACGTACAGGGAGGACGCGGCCTCGGTGGCCGTCGGCGCGGCGTTCAGGATCCAGGTCTGGAAGGTGACCGGGACGGCGCCGTAGCCCAGCCCCCAGACGATGAGTATCGCGGCCACCGAGAAGGTGTTGTGGTCGGTCACCGCGAGGGCGGCCATGGCCGCGGTGAGGAGTACGGAGATGCCGCACACGGTCTGCCGGAGACGCTTGGTGATCAGGGCACCTGCGATGAAGTTGCCGCAGATGCCGGCGATGCCGAAGACCAGCAGCAGCACACTGATCATGCCGTCCGCCACACCGTCGTGCTGGAGGATCGGCCGGACGAAGGTGTAGGCGGTGAAGTGCCCGGTGATAACCAGGAAGGTCATGGCGATGCCGACGCGTACCGCGATGTGCGTCCGGAACACCCGCGGCAGGTCCCCGAAGGTCATCGTGCGCTCCGGCGCCACCTTCGGCATCACGACGACCATGCAGACCAACGAGATCAGACCGAGCACACCCACGACCGCGAACGCGGTTCGCCAGCCGCTGAGGCCGCCGACCAGGGTGCCCGCAGGCACACCCAGCACGGAGGCGGTCTCGACGCCGCCGAAGACGACGGCGGTGGCCCGCACGACGTGGTGCTTCGGGACCAGACGCAGGGCGATGGCGCCGGCCAGGGACCAGAAGCCGCCGACGCTGATGCCGATCAGAAAGCGGGCCAGCAGGACGACTGCGAAACTCGTGGCGAAGGCGGAGGCTAGGTTGGCCGCGCCCATCATCCCGATCAGCACGGCCAGCACCAGCCGGCGGTCGATCCTGGCGGTGGCCACGGTGACCAATGGTGCCGCGACGGCGGCGACCAGCCCAGGCACGGTGACCATGAGCGCGGTGGTGCCCTCGGAGACGTCCAGCGCGGTGCCGATCGGGGTGAGGAGTCCGACGGGCAGCAGTTCGGAGGTCATCAGGGCGAAGATTCCCAGCGTCACGGCGAGGATCGCGAGCCAGCCCCGGACCGGTGAGGGGCTCGCGTCCTGGGCCACGTCCGGTGGCGGGAAGTCGACGGATGTCACGCTGTCGGCCTTTCCTGGAAGTCATGCGAAGGGCGGTGGCCGCGGGGACGCGGGCCACCGCCCGTGGGTGGAGGAGAACGAGGGCGCAGGTGTGGCTACTCGGTTCCGGGGGTCTTGCGCGTGGTCACGTTCATGCGGTTCCAGGCGTTGACCGTGAAGATCATCGCGATGAGCTGGGCGAGTTCTTCGTCGTCGAAGTACCGCGTGGCCTCGTCGTACACCACGTCGGCGACCCCCTGGGGAAGCAGGGTCATCGCCTCGGTCAGGGCGAGGGCCGCGCGCTCCTTGGCGGTGTAGAGGCTGGACTCCTGCCAGGCGCTCAGCTGGTAGATGCGCGCCTCGCTCTCACCCGTCCGGCGGGCGTCGCCGGTGTGATAGTCGATGCAGTACGCACACCGGTTGATCTGGGAGGCGCGGATCTGCACCAGCTCGATCAGGACCGGGTCCAGTCCCTCGCGGGCCACAGCGTCCAGAGCCAGCACGGCCTTGAAAACCTTGGGAGCGACAAGCGACAAGTTCATACGTGCGGGAATAGCAACGTTCGTCATGCTCATGACCCTAAGGACACGATCGACCCAAGATATGGTGCATTCTCGTGGATATTCTGTGGGCCAATTTCGGGCACGACGGCCAGGGCCGGCGCAGGGCGAGGCGATGAGCGGCCTCCGTCCGGAAAGCGGCAGCGACCTGCACCTGGATCTCACCGGTGGCGGCGGCGCGCGCGTGCGGTTGATGCGGGCCCTGCGCGAGGCGATCCACTCGGGACGGCTGGCACCCGGTACCCGGCTTCCGCCCTATCGCACCCTCGCCCTCGACCTGGGAATCGCCCGCAACACCGTCGCCGCCGCGTATTCGGAGCTCGCCGAGGAGGGCTGGCTCACGTCTCGTCAAGGTTCCGGCACGCACGTCGCACACCGCGCCGCGCCTCTGGAACCCAGCCGTCGGCGCTCACCCGCGCGCCCGTCCCGCCAACGGATCATCTACGACCTGATGCCCAGTTCCCCTGACGCCGCCGCCTTCCCGCGCTCGTCCTGGATCGCCTCGGCCCGGCGCGCGCTGGCCGCCGCACCCAACGACGCCTTCGGCGTCGGCGACCCCCGTGGCCGGCCGGAGTTACGCCAGGCGCTGGTGGAGTACTTGGCTCGTACCAGAGGTGTGCGCACCAAGGCGGACCACATCGTGATCTGCTCGGGCTTCGCGCACGGGCTGCGGCTGGTGTGTCATGTGCTGCGCGGCCTCGTCGCTGTCGAGTCCTACGGACTCGACTTCCACCGCTCCATCATCACCGAGGCGGGCCTGAAGACCGTGCCGCTCACCGTGGACACCCACGGCGCACGAATCAGGGAACTTCCGGCCACAGGCGCGCAAGCCGTCCTGCTGACACCCGCGCATCAATACCCCACTGGAGGCGCACTGCACCCACAGCGCCGGGCCGCGGTGATCGACTGGGCACGCGCCACAGGCGGCCTGCTGCTTGAGGACGACTACGACGGCGAGTTCCGCTACGACCGCGAACCGGTCGGCGCCGTGCAGGGTCTCGATCCGGACCGCGTCGTCTACTTCGGATCGACGAGCAAGAGTCTGTCCCCCGCGCTCCGGCTCGGCTGGATGGCAGTACCCGGCCGGCTGGTGGACGACATCGTCGCCGCCAAGGGCCCGCGCGAACTCTGGTCGGGCGTCATGGACCAGCTCACCCTCGCCGACTTCGTCACCGGCGGCGCCTACGACCGCCAGTTGCGCCGCATGCGCAGGATCTACCAGCGCCGCCGTGACCTGCTCACGGCCACGCTCGCCGAACGCGCCCCGCACGTCAGCGTCAACGGCATCGCCGCGGGCCTGCACGCCGTGCTCGAGCTTCCCCCGGACACTGAGCAAGCCACCCTCCGCGCCGCACGCCGCCTCGGCCTCGCCCTGGACGGCTTGGGCTCGTATCTGCACCCCGACAGCATGATGCCGCCACGCGACGGCCTGGTCCTCGGATACGGCACACCACCCGAGCACGCGATCACGGCCGCCCTGGAAGCCCTCTGCCTCGCCTTGCCCGGACCGCCGTAGAAAACCCCCGCCGCTCGGGCCGGCGTCACCCCCGAGTGCCCGCCGCAGGTGTGGAGATCCATCTGCTCGACGACGTCTTCCAGCGTCCAGTTCCGCGCCTGGCGGGCCCGGCGCAGTGGCGTCGGTTCCCGGTCGCGTCCCACACGGGCCATGGGCCCTCACCTCTCAAACGCACGCGGGGCGCCGCCTCGCTTACGGATGGTGCACGGTCATTTGCCTGATCGGTTCCTCTGCGACGAGCTTCTCGCAGATCCGCAGCATGTCCAGATTCCCGGGATTACGCAGCCGTATTTGTAGCGAGATGTTGACATCCCGCCTGCGAACCCTAACACTTTACGGAAATGCAATAGAAACGTTAATGTGACCTGATCGTCGGCCCTCCATCGGGAATCAATCGCCCCATTGAAAAGCTCACAGGGACGAGGTTTGTGCATAAACGTTAGCGTTAACAGTTCTTCGTGCGCCCGTCGATGCCACCCTTATTGCCCCTGAGGCCTCGCCGTGAGTGCGCAGCTGTGGCGTCGCCCCTCGCCGTCTCCTCACCGATTCCCGGAAAGGACGCCCGCGGTGTCCCCGCGTCAAAAGATCGTCGCCACCGTCAGGTAGTCGACGGCCGTGCTGGGCAGTGTCGTCCACATCGCCGCGGCGCCGTCAGCGTCGGCGGCCACGTATTCGGTCCACGTCATGGGCTACTTCGAAGGGTCGCCGAACCGGTCCGGTGACGACCACGCCCTCCACCTGGCGGTGAACTCCGATGGCCCCATCTGGATGCCCCTGAACCAGAACGACCCGGTCGTCACGCCGGCCGAGGGCCCGACCCAGGAATTCAGATCTAGTGATTGGACATTTCATGGCACTGATCACGGCGCCTGATGGTCACTCATCAGGACCATCGCGGAGCACTCGGTCGTTGCGCCGATTACTGATCACCCTTGTGGTGACCGCGCTCATCACAGCGACAAGCATCGTCGTCTCCGCGCCGTCGGCCAATGCCGACACCGGCCAATTCCGAGGCATGAACTGGGCCGTGCTGGGTGACAACTTCAGCACCGGCCCGCTCGTCGTGCAGGGCCTGAGCCAGTCCGACAGCAACGCGACAGTTCGAGCCAAGGCCAACGCGTTCTACGACCACGTGGCCTACACCATGGGAGTCAACACCGTCCGGCTGCCCATCAACACTCACACCGTGGCCAACACGACCTGGTGGAACGCCTACCGCGGCGCCATCGACGCCGCCACCGACCTTGGATTCAAGGTCATCCTGGCCTACTGGGAGGACGGCGCCGCCTCCGGCGGCAGGATCACGAACCTCGCCGCATGGAACACGATGTGGTCCACCGTGATCAACACGTACGGCTCGAACAGCAACGTCTACTTCGAGCCGATGAACGAGCCGTACGGCTACTCATCGGCGGACTGGCGCAACGTCGCAGCGAGCTGGCTCAGCCATCACACCTCGGCAGTGCCCGGCCGGGTGCTCGTCGGCGGTACCGGCTTCAGCCAGGACCTGCGGGACATCTGCAACGACAGCCGCTTCAACTCGACGCTGCTGTCCTTCCACTCCTACGCCTTCTTCTACAGCGCGATGACCTACGACGACTTCCGAAGCCACATTCAGACCCTGCTGGGCAACTGCGCCTCCCGTGCGGTCGCGACCGGGTTCGGCGCGCCGATGTCCACCGGCCTCGACTACGGCAACCCGAACAGCACCGACAACTTCGTGCGCCACTTCCGCGCCATGGCCCAGGTCATGCGGGACAACCGGATGGGCGGCACCTACTGGCCCGCCCTCGGCGGCAAGCCCACCGGAAGCCTCGGCTACGACTCCTACTCGATGTACGCTCTGGGTGGCAGCGGCACCAATCTCAGCGTGACCGTCCGCAACGGCCACGGCGCCAACCGGCTCCGGTATGCCTGGGGCGACACCGTCGGCGACTCCGTCCCTCCGACGACGTACAGGATCAACGCGCGCCACAGCGGTAAGGCCATGAACGTCCAACAAGCGAGCACCAACGACAGCGCGCGCGTCGACCAGTACACCTACAGCGGCAACCTGTGGCAGCAGTGGCGGTTCGAGGACCTCGGCGGCGGCTACCTGCGCGTCTACAGCCGCCACAGCGGAAAGTGCCTCGACGTGACGAACGCCTCAACCGCCGACGGCGCAGAACTCGTCCAGTACGCCTGCGGCGCCGGCACCAGCCAGCAGTTCCAGATGGTCGCCAACGGCAACTACTTCCAGCTCCGGGCGCGACACAGCGGTAAATGCGTGGAGGTACCGTCCGCGTCGACCGCGGACGGCGTGATCCTCAAGCAGTATCCGTGCAACACCGGCACCAACCAGCAGTGGTCGCGCACGGCCGTCTGACGGTCGTCTCGACATGACCGCGGATCCGCGGTACGGGCCTGCGGATCCGCGGTACGAGCTCGCACGCCCCGGTGCCGATCTCGTGCCGTGTGCTCGGTGCAAGGGAAGCCGGATCGGTCACGTCCAGCGAAGTGGCGTATGAGCCGGCCCTCGCTTTACTGAGTGTCAGCGCCATCCGGTACTACTCCGAGGCCGGAGTCACCGCACCCACACACGTGACCGAGGCGGGGACCGGCGCATGACCATGCCAGGTGATCTGCATGAGCTGTTGGGTGTCTGCCACGTCAGTTGGGACGTTTTCCAATGTAGGCAGGGTGTGCCGAATCGGTCCTGCGGCGCCGGGCGAGGTCGCTCGGCGCCGCAGGTGGCTCGTCAATGACAATGGGTCATGTCACGGTGAACATGAGGACGCCTGTCAGGGCGGTGTAGCCGTCGTTGTGGAGGTACCAAGCCGCGTAGGTTCCCGGGCCGGGCAGCTTGGTGGTGGGAATGGCGATGGTGCCGTTGGCTTCGGGGGCGTATCTCCAGTCGAGGGCCTCCACCTCCGAGGGCCTCTTGTCGACCGGATACAGGCCGACCCAGTTCTTGGCGCTGACGGTGCCGGGCGGGGTGGAGTAGTGGACGGTGAAGTTCGTTCCCTTGGCGACGGACTTTTCGGTGCTGGTGAGGGTGCTCAGGGGCGTCGGTGCGGCGGGCGTGAGGGCGAGGGGGGTGGGGGGGAGGTTGTAGTAGGCCGCCAGGCGGCCCACGATGGTCTCGGCGTAGGGGACCAGGCGGGCGAAGTGTGTGGCCAGGGCGGTTTTGGCCGCTCCGCTCAACGCGTTGAAGTCGCCGGTGGCGCCGGTGAGATAGGGCTGCAGGCGGTGGATGAGCTCATAATCGCTGGTGATGCCGAGGGTGCCCATAGCCTGGGCCAGGGACGGGGTGGTGGTAGCGGTGTCCAGGACGCGGCTGACGAAGGTGACCCGGTGCATGATCCGCCAGCACGGAGGTTTGCGGTCGGACTGCTGGGCGCGCTTGAGTGCCAGCGCGTTGGGGTCCTTGCCGCGGTCCAGCCACTCGGGGTCGATGACCTTGCCGTAGAAGTCCTCGAAGTTGTCGGTGCTGGTGTCGAGGTAGAGGGTCATGAAGCGGTAGGCGTCGACGCGGCCGGGCACCAGGATCGGCTTGCCGTCGGCGTCGAACAGGGGGGTGTCGCCGTTGTGTTTCTGCAGCTGGTTGCCCGGAGCGCAGGTGACGTCCAGGCTGAAGGTCCGGGTGGCGTCCTTGGACTTGCTGCGGGTGATGCTGTAGCCGGTGGTCGTGGTGGACTCGAAACCGAACTTGGCACCGACGTTGCCGATCGCGAAGCCCCCGACCTCGCTCCAGCCGATGGCGGCGGTGAAGGTGAAGGAGCCGGTCGTGGTCTCGGTGACCTGGTCGGTGGTGCCGGTGGTCTCGGCGAAGAACCCGCCGGCGGCGGTCCACACGTAGGTGTTGACGATGTTGCGGCGTGAGGCGGCCCGGGTGGCCGCGCGTCCGGTCTCGGGGTTGCCGCTCTGAGTGACCTCCGCGCCGGTGCCGCCCATCATGCCGTTCAGCACCTTGGCCGCCTGGCCGTGGGTGGGGTCGGGGGCGTGGGTCTCGGTGGACACCGATTCGTAGAAGCCCTGGAGCTGCTGCTGTTCGCGCTGGATCCGCTTCTTGATCCGGTAGGCCTCCACCGGCCGGTAGTAGCTGAACTCGCCGCGCTCCCCCTGGCCCGCCCTGGGGAAATGCGGGTCGGGGAAGGGGCGCAGTCCTGGGGCCGTCTCGTGCTTGGCGTAACCGACGACGCCGTCCAGGGTGCCCTGCTTGGTGTAGCGGGGATTGATCGGGAAGGGGATCAGGTTCCAGTCGCGGGGGATGTCGGGGCTGGGCAGCATCCGGTAGGCGACCAGGGCCCCGCTGTGGACCAGGCGCAGCGCGTACAGGTCGGCGGTCTCGGACTGCACCACGGCGAACCCGGTGTTGGCCGGCACCCAGCGCCGCCCGGCGGCGGGGTTGACCTGCTTGGTCGGGTCGGGGTCCTCCCAGCCGCCGGTGACCTCGACCTTGCTGGTACGGGTGGTGTTGGTGCCCTGGGAGACCTTGGTCTCGTTGCTCCAGGTGTTGGCGTACTTGAGTTCGACGTTGAGCCCGAGATCCAAGGTGGCTTCGGCCATCGGCTGCGCCGTACCGGCGCCCAGGGGTGCGGCGACGGTCCAGATGCTCTGGGCGGTCGCTATCTCGAATTTCACCTTCGCGGACGTGTCGATGCTGTTGTTCTTGTTCGACGACAGGGCGTTGACGACGTTGTCGGCCTGGACGAAGGCGACCGAGGAGGCGCCCTTGTAGTTGTCGGAGGTACCGGCGATGAGGTTCTCCGACGGGATCGGCGGAGCGCCTTCGATGTAGCCGATCAGTTGCGGGTCGAACTGGGCCTGGCCCACCCAGGTGGTGGTCAGCTCGCCGACCTTGTAGCCGGTGTTGAGCACCCAGGACTTGTCGGCCTGCAGGTAGGCGTAGGCCCGCTTCAGCACGCCGATGAGCGAGTCGTCGGTGAGGCGCTGGATGTCGCCGTACTCGGTGGCGGCCGGGGTGGTCGCGATCGAGGTGTGGAAGGGGGTGCGGATGCCGGTCAGCGCGGAGCGGACTTGGGCGGTGTCGGTGGAGATCGGCGCGGTGGACAGCACGATCTTGGGGGCCGGCGTCGACTGGGCCAGGTGATGGCCACTGAGGCCGGCGTCCTTCACCGCCGCCCCGGCCACGGTGTCGTCGGCGTCGAAGGGGTAGTAGGCCAGCAGGTCCTGGCGGTCGCCGCGGACGCGGCCGAACATGTTGTCCAGGATCTGCTCCTGGGTACGGGCGGTGCGCCACGCCCTGATCTCGTCCAGGTCGCCGGTGAACCCGTCGGCCACCACCGAGCGCGGGGAGGTGGGCCGCACCACACTCGACGTCGTCGAGGTCGTCCTCTCCGAGGGGACGGGGCTGCCGTTGCGGTAGAAGGTGAACCGGTTTCCGTCGGGATCGGGGGTGCGGACGCGGGTCACCGCGTGCAGCGTAGCCGGGTAGGAGCCGCACCGGTCCTGTGTCCGGGCGCCCTTGCTCTCGGGGAAGGTCCACCACGCGGTCAGGCCGGAGGCCTTGGTGGTGATCGGCGCGCCGATCTGGGCACTGTTCCTGGCGACGCTCCAGATCCGCACCTCCGACAGCGCGCCCTTCAGACCGGAGGCCGTCTTGCCCACCATCATCCGGCCCAGCTCGACCGGCGCGTCGTTGCCCACGGGCTTGGCGCCGCCGTACCACTGCGAGGCGCCGACCTTCTTGCCGTCGATGAAGAAACAGATCTCCACCTCGGTCGCCGTACCCGTCGGGTTCTTGCGGGTGACGGCGACTTTGTGGAAGCCGCCCGCCGTCAGGGCCGTCTCCGACTTGTAGACCCTCGCCGTCTCCGAGCCGGAGCCGGGCTCGAAGGTGAAGGCGAGGCGGCCGTCGGTGTCCACATACAGGCAGTAGGGGACCGCGGTGTGGTTGCCGGTGCCGAGCGCGCCCTTGCCGACCAGCCCCTGTTTGACACCGAAGGAGTCGACTTTCACGAACGCCTCGATGGTCAGGTCGTCCACGAGGTCCATGCCGCCCGCGCCGCCGGCGTTGAGGTGGCCGGTGCCGTCCATCTGGATCGCCCAGTCCTGCTCGAACGACACCGCCAGATGCGCCCATTCGGCCAGGGGGAACACCTCGACGCTGCGGAAGACCTGCTTGTTGACGTTCACGTCGATGACGTAGCCGCGCTCCCCGTTGGCCCGGGTGGCGCTCTCCACGCCCAGCGCGTACCAGGTGTCGCCGACATCGGTGTGGAGGATGGTGTCCATGCCGTCGACGAACGTCGGCTTGGCCCAGGCCTCGAGCGTCAGGTTCCCGGACGTGGCCAGGGCGGAGATGTTCGCCGTACTCGTCAGTTCCAGACGGTGTTTCTGGGCGGCGTCGAAGGAGAACGCCCGTCCCGGCGCGTCACCGTGCCAGCGCGGCCCCAGCGGCTCGCTGACATTGGACGCGGTGCCGGCCGGCACCGGCGCGGTGAGGGCCCCGGCGTAGGCGCTGACCAGCAGCGAACCGTGGGCCGGTGACATGCCGGCGACGTTGCACGAGGCCAGCGTGTAGTCGTAGGCCGCGATGCGGACCTTGGCGCCCGTGCCGGCGGTAAGGGGAGCGGTGGTGAGGGTGAGCTGCGCCGACCCCGCTTGCCCGCCCGCCACGGTGCGGCTGTCCTCGCCCACCATGATGACCAGGCCCGCTCTCAGCGTGGTCGTCAGCGGCTCGGTCAGCGTCACGGTCTTGTCCTCGACCGACAGGACCGTCCCCAGGTTCGATCCTCGTGCCGAGCCGTTCAGCACCGCGGCGAGAAGATCGGCCCGGTCGGGTACCGAGGTGAACGTCTCGACCGTCGTACCCCGGCTCACCTCCACCTTGCACATGCCGGTCCCGGTCGCGGTCACCTTCACGTCGAAGTCGGCCAGTTTCATCGCGACGTCGCGGCCGGACAGGCGCAGCGCGCCGCCCGCCACGGAGATCTCCTTGACGGCGGGGGAGATGGTGGTCGCGTAGTAGACGGCGAAGAACTGGCCCTCCCCGCCCCGGAAGTACAGCGCCACCTCACCGGTGGAGCTGTCCAGCAGCGCGGGGGCGTGGGTCGTCCAGGCGAAGGACAACAGGGCGCCCAGCACGGTCAGGCCCGAGCGGTCGATGCACACCTTGGGCATCGCCAGGACCGCCTCGGCCGCGCCGAGCAGTGCCCCGGTCAGTGTGGCCTGCGCGTTGAGCGCCGTCTCCAAGGCCGCCTTGTCCGTGCCGAGTCGCTCTTTGGCCTCGGACTGGCGATCGGCTTTCGGACGCAGGTCGGCCATCTCGGCGAAGAGTCTTCTCTCCCTCTCCCGGTGGCCGCCCCAGTCGCGGGCCGGGCCGACGATGGTCCGGTTGAGCGTGTACAGGCTGATGGCGCCACCGTCGTACAGCTCGTGGTCGATCTGGGCCAACCGTGCCCTGGTGGCCGGGAGTTGCTCCGCGAGCACCTGGTCGTTGTAGAGCTGGCCGCGGGCCGCGGTGACGGCCTCCTGGGCGGCCCGCAGCTTGTCGTTGTCCTTGGTGGGGTCGGGCGTGCCGATCCAGGTCAGATCGATCACTCCCGGTGCTGTGGCCAGCTTCCCCTCCCGCGACAGGGCGAAGTCCAGGGTCGCCACATAGGAGCGGCCGGTCGGTTCGCCCGTCGGCGGCGGCCCCGAGGTGGCGAAGGCCAGCAGTACCCGCGCCTGTCCCTTCTCCGGCGACGGCGTGTGGCCGTACCCCGTCACCGCCGGGTGCTGCTGGTAGTACAAGGTCGCGGTCAGGCCGGAGACCACCTTGCGCCCGGTGATCGAGAACGACTGGCGGCTCACTCCCGGGCCGTCGAACAACGGTGCGTCCGAATCCGTCCACACAGGACCGGCGTCGAACGTGCCCTCGAACTTGTTGACACCGCGGTCGCGCACCTTGGTGCCCGTGCCTTCGTCGAAGGGGAAGTAGGCATACAGCCCGGCCTCGGTGCCGTCCGGCCGTTGTCCGCGCGCCGAGAAATCGCCGCGGGGGAGCGTCCAGATCCGTACCTCGTCGATATGCCCGTTGAAGGGATCGGCCTGCGCCGGGCCCGAAACGACTCGTTTGCCGACCACGAGCTGGGCGGTGACCTCGACTGTCACGGTCGTGGCGAGGGTCCCTGCGGACACGCCGTCCAGGAACAGTTTCAGCTGTGATCCGTCGAAGACCGCCGCCACATGCGAGTAGGCGCCCATCGGCACCGCCGAGGTGGAGGTGAGGGTCTGCGAGCCATGGCCGAACAGCAGCTTGCCGTCAGCCTTCAAGCTCAGATGGACCGGGGTGGCCAAGCCGGTCGTATCGGTACGGCCCACGATGAGCCCGGTGGTGGTGGCGGTGGCGGGCTTGATCCAGGCCTCCATCGTGTACGGCCCCGCGGGCACCGCCGTGGTGACCTTCCCCAGGACTACTGGGGCGCTGGCCGTGTTGTCGAACCGCAGCGCGGTGCCTCCCCGATTCTGCGGCGGGCGCACCGGCACCAGCAGTTTCCCGGTATGGGAGTCGATCCCCGGCGCCCGCTCCAGCACCGAGCCGGCGAACTTCGCATCCGGGCTGGTGTAGAGCTGCGTGCCGGCGACGTTGAACAACCCCTCGGGGCTTTGCTCCAGGTTGTAGCCGTGCAGGAGGCCGGTGTCGTCGGCGGTGAAGATCTGCCAGCGCGAGAATCCCGAGATCGCGGTCGGCAGCGACAACACCGAGAAGATCCCGTCGCTGAGCTTGCCCGCGAACGACAGCTTCATGGTCGGCTCGAAGAACAGCCGCCCCTCCATGTCGCGGGTGCCCAGCGTGTCTCCGCCGGAGGCGGGGGCGATCTTGCTGCGGCTGCGCTGGTAGCGCGCCTCCACGACCGGTTTGAGTTCGGCGCCGACCAGCACGAACCGGTCGCACAGCAACGCGGAGTCGGCCGCGGCGACCTTGGCCCCGCCGACCAGGGTGTAGTCCTTGCGCGCCGAATCCCCCGACCACAGGCCCCCGGTCGTCTTATACACCGATCCCGAGTCGCCGGTCGCGACCGACTGGCGAAACACCAGGATGTGCCGGCCGTCCGAGAGCACCTGGATCGGGAAGGCTGAGGTCAGCCGAGCCGTCGTCGACAGGAACGGATCGTCCTCTCCTGGCAGCAGCTTCTCCGAGGACGCCGCCTCCACCGAGCCGCGCTTCTTCACTGTCGGCATGACCGCCGTCAGCGGCGTCTCCGTGCTCACCTCGATCATCTCGGTGGGGAAGGGCAGCAGTCCCGGGTCGTTGTTCCAGTAGGCCGCATCCAGCGCTCCCCGCGCCCGGTCGGCCTGATCCAGGCTCAGCACGCTGTAGTAGATACGCCGGTCGGCCCCCACCGCGAAGGCGACGACCATGCCGTCGTGGCGGACCATCGTCGTGGAGGTGTACTGACGGTCCTTGTAGACCTTCACCAGGTTTTTGTCATGCACGAAACAAACTCCTGACCATTGACGCCCGAGAAACACGTGAAGGCATCCGCGCACCACAAAACAAAACGTGATGCGGCCGAATTGAATGCATGCGCGAACGCTAAAGAATTAGATGTGCGCGCCCGTCAAGGGCACGCAACAACGGCTCGAATATCACACGTCGGCGCCGTGAGCCAGCGTGTGCGGCTCGTACCCGGCGGCGCTATAGAGCTTCTGCCCGATCACCTGGGCAGGCAGACGTCACCCCTGATTCGACTTCCTCTCTGTGTAGGACCGAGGCGCGTTTTAGGTGACAGCGATGCACATCCCACCGATGCCGCCCACCCAACACGAACCATCACTAAGAGATCACATGGCGCAGCAAATAACAACCAACAGTTTCGGTATGTTGCGCCGATTTTCGGCTCAGCCGCGATTTCCACATCATTGACTCGCGATCCTTGCCATTTCAACTGTCGCCAGAAATATGTCCCGCGCCTTTTCCCTTATGGGTCACGGCCGATATCATGCAGCAGAGACAACTTTTTTAATGTACGTTTTCTGATGGTTTCACGGCGCCTCGGTAAGTCCGTAATAAGGGATCTCCTACCGGCCGTAATCCGCGCCTGGCCGATACCCGTTCCACCGACGGGCAGTGCGCCCGTGCTCGGCGCAGCCGTCGAGGCCACCGTGGACCGGCATCGGCGGATGTCCTGGATCGCGGTTAAGATCCGTTGTCACGCCGCCACGCGCCAATGACTCAAGGCCGTCACGCGAAGCCACGAGGCAAGATCACGGCGATCCGGTGCCTCGCCTCGACTTCCCGTGTGTGGAGGTTCGCCAGTGATACCCGCCTGGCACAGCTGGCCCCGTGGGCGCCACCTGGCCGCCGACAACGTGGCTTTCACCTCAAGCCGACGTCCTGGGCAGCACGTCGTCTCCCAGGGCGGCGCCATCAAGTACGCGCACCGAACCCCCGCCGCGCGGCTATCGCCCCGCCCGCTTCACCGTCATCTCCCCCGAACTCGCCATCGAGGTCAGCGCACCCCACGACGAGGAGGACCGCAAGACCGGCGACCTGCTGATCGGCTCCCAGCTGGCCCTGCTCGGGCTCGGATGCCCCGCAGCTGACCAAGGGCAACGACGGCCCTGGACACCCTCAATCGCCGACCACCCCGACAGCTCGTGGAGGCCTTCCGCGACAAGGACGTCCCGGCCCCCGTGCTAGCCACCATCACCGAGCAAGCCGATACCCCCCGCATCCAACTGCACGACCAGGCCTGACGATCAGACCTGAGGTCCCGCACACCGCTCCTCCAGCCCTTTCACACAAGGGCCGGGGGCGCCGCAGGACCATAACGAGTCGCCGGCGGCCCGCCCAGGGCCGCTAACGCGGGTTGGGACTGTACGGTTTTCGGCTCTGTCTCATAATCGGTGGTAGCGCTGGGTAATGGTCACGGGAGGAGGATGCGGTGGCGAAGGAGGTCGAATCCGGCGCGGCCGTGCATCTGTCTCATGATCCTTTTCGTGCGGGTGTTGACGCCCTCGGTCCGGCCGTTGTGGTGGGGCAGGGTGAGAGCGGCATCGACGGCTGCGCGGTCGAGCTCCAGTCCGTTGGCAAAACCGTGCAGGTGAGGTAGGTCGGCAGCGCGTGCGGCGGTGATCCATGCGGTGAGCTGGGTGTCGTTTCCGACGGCGGGGGTGAGCAGCTCGGCGAAGGCGTGGATGAGTCGGGCGAGTGCGGCCAGTTCGGGGCATGCGGCGGTGAGATCCCGCAGCAGGTCGGTGTCGGTGTCGCGTAGCCGGTC
>NZ_JBFAOJ010000050.1:0-67433 GCF_040675205.1 Streptosporangium sp. NPDC049644
TTGGCCGATTCCGGCTACGACGGCGCCGGCATCGGCATCCTCACACCGGTCAAGCAACCGACCGACGGCCGGTCCCTCGACGTCGACACCCGCACACGCAACGCGCTCCTACGCGCCCTGCGCTGCCTGGGAGAACGAGGCTTCGCCCTGCTCACACAACGCTGGCGCACCCTCCAGCGCGTCACCGCCAGCCCCAGCAGAATCGGCGACATCGTCAAAGCCGCGCTTGTTCTCACCCATTTCGAACATGGCTACCTGACGTGAAAGTCGCTGAGATCACCTCAGTGATGCTCCTGCAAGTCTAGACCACCGCATCTAAGCATGTCCCCCGGCATTTGAGGACGCTCACGATGCCTCCTCGTAGTAGATGGTCCGGCCGTCGGCCCACACCAGCATGGCGCGTCCAGTCACTCTGTTCTTGTCGATCCGACCACGCGGCCTGTTCCCTTCCGAGTCCGAGCACTTCCCATTCACGCAGGCCACCCGCCCCGACTCCTGCGCAATCCGCAGCGAGAAGTTCTTGCAGTACGGGCACGCCGGCGGCAGGTGGCCGCAGGGGACGTGGATCGGGATCCACTTCTCGGACTCGCCGATGTCGCGGATCTGCCGGGCCTGCTCGATCCATCCGCCGAGGTCGTATAGGCCGTGACCTTGGTGACGGTCGTCAGGGAAGGAGCACCTCGCCGGCGAGGCCGGCCACGACGGGGATGATGCCCAGGAAGACGAACGCGGGCAGGAAACAGAGCCCCAGGGGAGCGACCACCTGGACGCCGACCCGTTGGGCGGCCGCCGACGACGCGGCGCGGACGGCACGGCGGAAGTCGTCGGAGAGCCTGGTGAGGACGTCGGCCACCGGTGCGCCGCTGGACGCGGCCCGGCTCATGGCACGGGCCAGAGGGGCGAGCGAGCGCTCGGCTGCCAGGGCCTGCCAGGCGCTCTCCGGCGCGGCTCCCAGTCTCAGCTGGCCGCTCACCCAGGCCAGTCTCTCGCCCAGTGGTCCCGCGATCGCCTCCGCCGTGACGTCGACGGCTCCGGTGATCGGCTGGCCCGCGCGCAGGCAGGCGACCATGAGATCGGCCGCCAGCGGCAGATCCGCCGTCAACCGTCGGTGTTCCTCGCGCAGTTCGGGTGACTCTCGCCTCCGCAGCACCGCCAGCGCGATCCCGGAACCTGCCGCCCCGACGACCGCTCCCGGCAGACCTCCCACGGCCAGGAATGCCACCAGCCCCGTGGCGAGGGCCGCCGCGATCTCACCCCGGCTCGGCCGCTGCCTTCCCTCCGGATCGTGAACCATCCCGGCGAACGGGCCGCGGGCCGTTCGCGCAACCGGGTCCCGGGCCGTCCCCGTGGACAGACCTCGGCCTGTCCTCGCGAACGGGTTCCGAGCCGCCCTCACAGGCAGCCCCTGAACCAGCCCCGTGGACGGATCCCGAGCCGTCCTCACAGGCAGGTCCCGAACCGGTCTCGCGAACGGGTCTCGGATCATCCCCGTGGCCGGGGAAAACGTGGGTGCTTCGGCCTCTGGCCGTACCTTCGGAAACCCGGCCAGGTGTGCTGAGCGCCGTGCGCGGCGGAGCCGGTCGGCGGGTTCGCACCGGGCGATCCACAGCCGGACGGCGATTCCGGCGAGCACCACGGCAAGCAGAATGATCATTCTTTCTCCTTTCGCGATCCGGGCCAGGGGGTGTCAGCCCCGCTGGGCCCGGGCGACCAGGCGATGGGTCCACCACAGGCCACAGGCGTCGAGTGCGAGACCGACGACCAGACAGCCGACGCCCGCCGGACCGCCGAACAGGAAGTGCAGCGGGCGCATGCCGAGGCCGGCCGCCATCAGCAGGCCGAGGACGGGCAGTCCTGCCAGCAGGCGGGCCGTGGCGCGAGGGCCGGCGAGTTGGGCGGCGACGTCCTGGCGATGGCTCTGAGCCTCTCGCAGGGAGGCGGCGACACGATCGACAAGGACGGCCAGGCCCGCCCCCGCTGTCATGCTCACCTTCCAGCAGGCGGCCAGTGCCCGGAAGGCCTCGCCGCCCTGCTCCGGCGCCACGGCCAGTAAAGCGGCGGGTACGTCACCCCCGTCCCTCGCGGCCGCGACCAGCGGGCGCAGAGCCTCGGGATCGGGAAACCCCGCTGCCCGCACGGCCCGCGCCAGCGCGTCACCTGCCGTCCGTCCCGCCGCCAGTTCGGCGGCGAGGCCCTGACAGAGCTCGATCGACGCGACCCGCCAGGCCGCCACGCGCCGGGAGGGCCGCGAGTGAGCGGCGAACCTCTCCCGCAAAGAGGGCGAGGCGGCCGGGCCGCGACGGCGCAGGCGGCCCAGGCGGGCGGTGCCGTAATCCGCACCCGTCCACAACCAGGCCGCCAGGGTGACGAGAACCAGGGCGGCCGCCATCATGGCGTCGGCCGCGACATCGTCCTTGAGGCCGTTCGTGACGTCGGCGCGCCGGGACCCGGGCAGCCGGGAACGTCCAGGTGCGTCTTCCGGCGGGGCGGGGGTGTGGGGGCACCGGAACGCGGGCTCGAAGGGCCTGGGGGAGCCGGGGCGCCGGGAGAGGCCTCTCGTGGAGGCGCGGGATCCCTGATGTCCGGACACGGGCCGCCGGGGGCCTCGGAGGCCGCGGTGTCCCGGTGGGAGGCGACCGGTGGGGCCTCGGACGGGCCGTACGACCGCGGCGGGCGGGGGGACAGGTAGGGCCTGCGGCGGGGAGCCTGCGAGGCGGGGATACCGGGCGCTCGGGCTGCGAGGGCGGGTAGGCCGGGGCCGGGGCTCATCCGGCCGTCCGGGGCGAAGGTGAGGGCCGGTTCGGCCTCCACCAGTCCCGAGGGGCGGCGGATCATCATGCAGATCTCGGCGACCCGGCGACGCCCGTCGGCGTGGTCGCGAACGAGGTGGATGACGACGTCCAGGGCCGCGGCGATCTGGCTGTGGACCGCCTCCCTGCTGAGACCCGCCGCGCATGCCAGCGCCTCCAGGCGGGGTGGCACGTCGGTCGCGGTGTTGGCGTGCAGGGTGCCGCAGCCTCCCTCGTGACCGGTGTTCAAAGCATTTAGAAGATCAACCACTTCCGCCCCCCTCACCTCGCCGACGACGAGACGGTCGGGGCGCATCCGCAGGGCCTGACGGACGAGGTCACACAGGCCGACACCACCGGCGCCCTCAAGGTTGGCCGGGCGTGCCTCCAGGCGGACGACATGGGGATGCAGTGGTCTCAGCTCGGCGGAGTCCTCGACCAGCAGCAGCCTCTCCCCGGGATCCGCCAGGGAGAGCAAAGCCGACAACATGGTTGTCTTTCCGGTTCCTGTGCCCCCGGTGACCAGGAAGGCGATCCTCGACTCGATCACCGCGGTGAGAACGGCGACGCTTTCCGCCCCGATCGCGCCCGCCTCGACCAGATCGTGCAGGGTGAGGGTGCGCCGGGGCGGGAGTCGCAAGGACAGGCAGGTGCCGTTGGGCGCCACGGGCGGCAGGACGGCGTGCAGCCGGACACCTCCCGCCAGGCGGGCGTCGACATAGGGACAGGCGTCGTCGAGACGCCTGCCCGCGGCGGAGGCGAGCCGCTGCGCGAGCCGCCGGAGCGCGTCCTCGCCGGGGAAGACGACCGAGGTCAGGCGCAGCCCGTTCCCGTCGTCGACCCACACCTCGCGCGGGCCGTTCACCAGCACATCGGTGACCTGGGCCTCGGCCAGCAACGGCTCCAGTGGACCCGCTCCGATGAGATCGGCGCACAGGACCCGGGCCACCGCCAGAATCTCCGCGTCGCCGAGCATCGCCCGTTCGGCCCGCAGCGCTACCGCGACGTGCGCGGCACTGGGCTCGACTCCCGTCCTGGCCAGCCGCACCCGGACCGCCTCCACCAGCTCCGGCGAGACCGTCAGCGCGCTCTCGGCCCGTTTCACCTGTCCGCCCCGAGCTGCTCGTGCAGGAAAGCGGCGCAGAACCGTCCGAGAGAGGTGCGACGACCGAGTGGGGGAACGTCTCCCCGATCAAGCGCGGCGGCGAGGCGAGGCTGGTCGGGGAGGCTACCGCCGTGCGGAACGCCGAGCGAGCCCGTTACCACGTCGTCGTTCAGGACCCCGCTGCGCACAACCGCCCGCACCTCACCGGTGTGCTCGCGCAAGGAGGCCAGCACCTGTGCCGCGGCGAGCACGCCGCGCACGTCGGCGGTGACGACCAGGAGGGTGATGCCGGCTCGGCCGAGCGCCTCCACCGCGGCCTGGTCGAGGTGGCGCGGCAGGTCGACGACCACCAGCTCGAAGCCCCTGCGCCCCGCTTCGAGGACCGAGCGCATCGCCTCGACCGGGATCGGCTCGACCTCGCCCCGGCTGAAGGAGAGCAGCGTCAGTCCCGCGAAGGTCGGCAGGGCCGCCTGGAGCGCCGTGCAGCTGACCCTGCCCTCGCGGGCGACCAGGTCCGACCAGCGCGCTCCGTCGGACTCCTCCTGGCCAAGAAGGAGATCCAGTCCTCCGCCGAGCGGGTCGGCGTCGATCAGAAGGGTGCGGATGCGCCGGCGGGATGCGGCAAGCGCCAGCGAGCCCGCCAGCACGCTGGCTCCGGCTCCGCCGCGCCCGCCCGCGACGCAGACCACGAATCCCGGCTTGGCGGATGGCTCGACGACGTCCGCGAACTCGTCGACCAGCCGGCGCTCCGCGGCGGGCAGCTCCAGCACGGCCTGGGCGCCGACCGCGACGCACCTGCGCCATGTGTCGGGGTCGTCGCAGGTTCGGGTGACCAGGAGGACACGGGGGCGAGGTGGCGGTCCGGTCGAGGCCAGCGCACCTGCCATGTCGTCACCGACGACGACCAGCGGAGCACGGTTCCAGTAGGGCCGGGCGTGCGCGGGCGCGTGGGCGACGTCAAGCTCGGCTCCGGCCGCGGCGGCGATGCGGAGCAGGTCGTCGAGCAGATCATGGTCTTCGGTGATGACCAGCGGGCGGTCCACTGATGCCTCCTGGGATGCGGGGACCCCACCCTCCGCGACGGCTCCCCGTCCGCGAGGTACCGAACGCCATACTGTGGACGACCGGCTCCGAGGTGACCAGGCCTGTGGAAAACCGGCGCCCAGGAGAAGCCGTACGAGCGCGGAAGGCACCGAACACCTCTCGCACCTTCGGGTGCGCCGACACGTCACCCCGAGGAACCGGGGCGGGAGTGACCGCTGGGAAAAGAGGCGACCCCCGCCGGGGGGAGGACGGGGGTCGCCGACCGGTCCGGCTCTGGGGGGGTAGAGCCGGTCCCGTTTCAGAAGAAAGCTTCAACGGCCAACCAGGGCATGGCAAAGGATTGCGGTGCAACCTGTGCGCAGTTACTCCGGTTTGGGGAGATACCAACTCATGCTGCCCGATCAACTCAAGTTTCGTCGAGGAGTAATCCTCAATTTCCACTAGTTTTTTTAATGTAACGATCCAGTCTCCGGATACCGCCCGATCCGGGCGCGCCCCTCGCACGGGCGAACCGCGACTACGTTAAGTGATCATCACCGGAGCCCGGCCCCGCCCGCGCGAACGGCGTCGATCGGCCGCACGCGACGCAAGATGGCATACGAGTGGGTTTGCTGATTAATGTCCCTCGATCCGCAAAGGTTTTGCCCCTAGGGGTTCCCATCAGCGCGGATCGGACGTACAAAGGTTGCACGGACCATGTGTCCGGGCACGACCGCTGGGTACCCACGCGCCGTCAGCCGCGGGAGGCGCGTTGAAGCGGGCTTGTCCCGTTTCAACGATTATCAGGTGCACGCTTGGTAACCCGGTAGGAACGTGCCGACGACGGCGCCCCCTACCAGGGGCGCCGTCGGCTCGTGTGGGCAGGTGCCGGGGGTGTCCGTAATCGATCACCACGAGTGATCGTACGCACCCGGGCGGCATCCGATCGGGATCAGCCCCGCTGCATGGCCTCGCAGATCGCCGTGGCCTCGCGCACGCCCAGGGTGACCGCCGTCGCGCAGTGCCGCACCCACGCCGCGACGCCCTCGGGGGTGCCGCTCAGGTACGACCGCAGTCCCTCCCCGTAGGCCGGGCCGAGTTCGAGGTGACCCACCTCGACGGCCACCAGCGATTTCGGGTCCAGGCCGAACTCCACCAGCGTCAGCCGCTCCGCCGCCCGCGCGACCAGGCCGTCCGCCGCCCCGAACGGGCGCAGCACCGCCAGCTCCGCGTGCACGACGGCGGCGAGCACCAGCGCCGGCGCCTTCGAGGAGGCCGTCACCAGTTGGACGAGACCGTCCACCCGCGCCACCGCCTCCTGCGGTTCGGGCGCGGCGCCAAGACCGAGCGGATCTGACGCCTCGGCCGTGGCCCTGGGGCGGCCGAGGTCCTTGGTGAGCCCGGAGGCGGCGAGCGTGTGCAGCCTGGCCAGCACCTGGCGGGGTGCCGTACGCCAGGTCGAGCCGAGCCGCCCCAGCTCGGCCGAGACGCGCAGCGCGCCCTGTACCACCGGGTCGGTGGCCTCGGGGATGACATCGAGCGGGATGTCCACGCCCTCCAGTGCGGCTGACGCACGAGCGCCGCGCAGGGCGGACCTGGCCGACACCTCCGGGCTCTTACGCCGCAGTACGCGGTGCCCGTAAAGCCGGTCGACGGCCTTGCGCGCGTCGGTGACCGCCTCCGACACTCCGGGCATTCCTGCGATGACAGCCAATGGGTCGCTCACGCTGCCCGACCCTATCGGGGCCGCCCGGCGAGGCCTCGACCAGGCTGCGGGGTGACCTCCGGCGGCTCGGGAAAACAGCCGCGGAACCGTTCGCCGAGCGCATGCCACCGTCCGGCGCAGCGCCGCGTCAATACGCGTTGAATAACGCCGTCTACATTCCTACGGTGTCGAAAACACAACATTTCCAGAGTGGTCGTTCCCGCAAAATCAAGGCGTTTTGAAGGCCTATGAGGCCTTGTCACCGATTGGTACAGACCTGTCTAGACCTCTTGTGGCGAGCACCGGTGGCCTGGTGAAGTGGGACACGACCAGTCGATAGCAGTACGTGAGGAGTGCGCAGTGGCCCCGGAGACCCCTGGTTCCGAGTCTCGTGAGACCCAGGAGACGCTGTCGAACCTGCTGAACGAGACCCGGCGGTTCGCACCCCCCGCAGGCCTGGCCGCGGCCGCGAACGTGACCGCCGACGCCTATGCGGAGGCCGAGCAGGACCGCCTCGCCTTCTGGGAGAAGCAGGCCGACCGCCTGACCTGGTCAAAGCGCTGGGACAGCACCCTTGAGTGGAACCCGCCCTTCGCCAAGTGGTTCGTCGGCGGCGAGCTCAACATCGCCTACAACTGCGTCGACCGCCATGTGGAGGCCGGTCGCGGTGACAAGGTCGCCTATCACTGGGAGGGCGAGCCCGAGGGCGACAGCCGCACGCTCACCTACGCCGACCTGCGGCGCGAGGTCTCCAAGGCCGCCAACGCGCTCGCCGAGCTGGGTGTCGGCAAGGGGGACCGGGTCGCGATCTACATGCCGATGATCCCCGAACTGCCGATCACGATGCTGGCCTGTGCCCGGATCGGAGCGATCCACTCGGTCGTGTTCGGCGGGTTCTCCGCCGGCGCGCTCAGCGGCCGGATCAAGGACGCGGACGCCAAGATCGTGGTCACCGCCGACGGCGGCTACCGTCGCGGCGCGCCCAGCGCGCTCAAGCCGACCGTGGACGAGGCGGTCGCGGAGTGCCCCGGCATCGAGCACGTCCTGGTCGTGCGGCGGACCGGCCAGGAGGTCGAACAGACCGACAAGGACGTCTGGTGGCACGATGTGGTGGACCGGCAGTCCGACGTCCACGAGGCGCTGCCGAACGACGCCGAGGACCCGCTCTACATCCTCTACACCAGCGGCACGACCGGTAGGCCCAAGGGCATCCTGCACACCACCGGCGGCTACCTCACCCAGGCCGCGTACACCCACGACGCGGTCTTCGACCTCAAGCCCGACACCGACGTCTACTGGTGCACCGCCGACATCGGCTGGGTGACCGGCCACTCCTACATCGTGTACGGCCCGCTGGCCAACGGCGCGACCAGCGTCATCTACGAGGGCACCCCGGACACCCCGCACCGCGGCCGGTTCTGGGAGATCGTGCAGAAGTACGGGGTCACCCTGCTCTACACCGCCCCGACGGCCATCCGCACGTTCATGAAGTGGGGCGACGACATCCCCGCCAAGTACGACATGTCGTCTCTGCGGATCCTGGGCAGCGTCGGCGAGCCGATCAACCCCGAGGCGTACGTCTGGTACCGCGAGCACATCGGCGGCAACCGCACCCCGGTCGTCGACACCTGGTGGCAGACCGAGACCGGCGCCATCATGATCAGCCCGCTGCCCGGCGTCACCGAGGGCAAGCCCGGCGCGGCCATGCGCCCGCTGCCGGGCATCACCGCCGACGTGGTCGACGACCAGGGCCGAAGCGTCGGCAACGGCGGTGGCGGCTACCTCGCGATCCGCGACCCGTGGCCGTCGATGCTCCGCACGATCTGGGGCGACGACCAGCGCTACATCGACACCTACTGGTCCCGCTTCGAGGGCATGTACTTCGCGGGCGACGGCGCCAAGAGGGACCAGGACGGCGACATCTGGCTGCTCGGCAGGGTGGACGACGTCATGCTCGTCTCCGGGCACAACATCTCCACCACCGAGGTCGAGTCGGCGCTGGTCTCCCACCCGAAGGTCGCGGAGGCGGCCGTGGTCGGGGCTACCGACCCGGTGACCGGGCAGGCCATCGTGTCGTTCGTGATCCTGCGCGGCAACGCCGAGGAGGGGGCGGACATCGCCGCCGAACTCCGTGCCCACGTGTCCAGGACACTGGGCCCGATCGCGAAGCCCCGCCAGATCCTGGTGGTGCCCGAGCTGCCCAAGACCCGCTCCGGCAAGATCATGCGGCGGCTGCTGCGCGACGTGGCGGAGAACCGCAGCATCGGCGACGTCACCACCCTGGCCGACAGCACGGTGATGAATCTCATCTCGGAGAAGCTGCCCAGCGCCAAGGGCGAGGACTGAGCGAACCTGAGAACCCGGGTGGGCCAGGGCCCCTGGCCCACCCGGGGCCGGCTCCTCATCGCCGCCGCGATGTTCGTCGATCCGCCGCCGGGGTAGCCCCCGGCCGTGACAACCTCCCCACCGGTGTCGTCGTCCGGCGCCGGAACCGAAACGGCCCGCCGCCGCCCTGACCGAGGGCGACGGGCGGAAGACCAGCCGGAGATCCTCCGCGTCCCACCGCCTCGAAGGCGCGCCCGGCGGCGCGGATTCCCACCGCAGGACGGCCGGGACCTCACCAACCCGGTACGGCCGGACTAAAGTCTGAAGTCTTGACGACGCAGATATTCGATGACACATGCGCGATCACCACAGTTGTGCCCGCGACACCGGCTCCGGTGACGATCCCGCCGCAGGTGTGCGTGCACGACCGCCTCAGGGCGCAGCATGATGTTCGACAGAGGCCCTTGATAGGAGACCGTCCATGACACATATTCCGCCCGCGGAGCCACAGGAGGAGTCGCTGGGCGCCCTGGTCGCCGCGGCCAGTGACCACATATCCACACTGGTCCGCGCCGAGATCGAGTTGGCCAAGGCAGAGCTCAGGTTCGACGCCAAACGGGTCGGCGTGGCGGCGGGTCTCTTCGGCGCCGCGGCGTTCATGGCCCACCTGTGCCTGATCCTCGCCTCGTTCGCGATCGCCTACGGCCTGGTCGCCGCGGGCCTGTGGACCTGGCTCGCCTTCCTGATCGTCACGGTGTTCTACCTGATCGTGGCCGGGCTGCTGGTCTTCGTCGGCATCCGGCGGCTCAAGGGCCTGACCGGAATGCGGCGGACCCTGCACTCGCTCAAGACCATCAAGAGCGGAGCCGAGGCCGGCGCCGTTCCCACCGCTCCGGTCACGGCCGGCCAGGTGGGCAGCCATCGCGATCCGGTGAGACCGGGCCGGTGAGCAGACCCGACGAGTCCATGGTCAGGCTGGAGGGTCCGTGGACCCACCACTCGGTCCATGCCGGAGGCACCCGCTTCCACGTCGTGGAGGCCGGTGCGGGCCCCCTCGTACTGCTGCTCCACGGATTCCCGCAGTTCTGGTGGAGCTGGCGCAACCAGCTTGTCTCGCTTCCGGCGGCGGGCTACCGAGCCGTCGCCGTCGATCTGCGCGGCTACGGCGCCAGCGACAAGCCGCCACGTGGCTACGACCTGTACACCCTGGCCGCCGACGCGGCCGGGCTGGTCAGGGCGCTGGGCGAGAGCTCCGCGATCGTCGTCGGCCACGACTGGGGCGGGCTGCTCGCCTGGACCATGGCCGTGAAGGACCCGAAGGCGGTCCTGCGGCTGGTCACCGTCTCCGCACCGCACCCCCGCCGGCTCCGCACCGCGCTGTTCACCGAGCCGTTCGGCCAGTTCAGGGCGGCTCGCTACGCGCTGGGATTCCAGCTGCCGCTGCTCCCCGAGCGGCGCCTGACCGCCGACTCCGGCGCCATGGTGGGACGGTTGCTGGAGAAGTGGTCGGCTCCCGGCTGGCCGCAGGAGGAGGTGGCGAAGACCTACCGCGACGCGTTCCGCATCCCCAACGTCTCGCACTGCGCGCTGGAGTACCACCGCTGGTTCGGCCGCTCCCAGCTCCGCCCGGACGGGTGGCGCTACGCGAAGACCATGCGCGCCCAGATCAACGTACCGACTCTGCAGGTGCACGGCGCGTTCGACCGGCACGTCCTGCCCCGCACCGCCCAGGGCTCGGGCCGCTACGTGGCCGCCCCCTACCGGTGGCGGCTGATCGAGGGCGCCGGGCACTTCCCGCACGAGGAGTGCCCGGAGGAGTTCGACGCCGAGCTCGTCGCCTGGCTGTCCGATCCGGAGCCCGACCGGTGAACGGGCGGGACCGGGACGCCGACGGGAGGCCGCGCAACCGGCGTCCTCGCGACGCGTTCGGGAGGCCGCTTCCGTACGGCGCGGAAGGCGTGGAACGCATTCCGGACGACTACGCGCCGAGCGCGGAGGAGGCCCTCTCCGAGGCCCGCAGGCTGCTCGGCGAGGGACGCCCGTTCCACGCCCACGAGGTGCTGGAAGGCCGGTGGAAGAACTCCCCCGCCCAGGAGCGCGAGCTGTGGCAGGGGCTGGCGCAGATCTGCGTGGGCCTCACCCACCTGCAGCGGGGCAACCGCGGCGGAGCCGCGACGCTGTTCGCCCGGGGCGCCGACCGGATCAGCCGGTACGGCGCGTCGTACGAGGAGGTGGCGGTGGCGGCCGGAAAGCTGGACGACCTGGACGCCGAGGAGGCCATCGCGGTGATCGGAGACCTGATCCGGCGTCTGGTTCCTCCCGGGGGAGCGAATCCAGGTGGGACGTCCGTGGCCTGATCAGCTCCGGGTGCACTCCTGGGTGTTCACCCGGTTGGACAGCCTGGAGCCGTCTTCGGCGTCCGGTGCCACTTCGGCGGCGGTCAGCACGAAGCCGGTCTCCGCCCTGTCGGTGGCCGCCGCGAAGACTACGCCGTAGACCTTGCCGTCGGTGGTGAGCAGCGGCCCGCCGGAGTTGCCCTGCCGGACCAGGCCGCGGATCCAGTAGACATCCCGGTTGACGGTCTTGTGCTCGTAGATGTTGGGGCCCTGAGCCTTCTGCCGGTCCCTGATCCTGGCCGGCTCCATGGTGTAGCCCTGGCCGTGCGGGAAGCCCGCGACGATGGCGTCGTCGTCCTTCTTGGCTGTGCCGTCGAAGCGCAGGATCGGCAGGTCCAGGTTGGGGACACGCAGGATCGCGATGTCCCTGTCGGGGTTGTAGAGCACGACCTGGGCCGAGTGGACGTTGTTGAGATGGTCGATGACCTGAAGGTCCTGGTCGACCCCGGCGACCACGTGCGCGTTCGTCATGATCTTGTCCTGGGCGTAGACGAACCCGGTGCCCTCGATGTGCTTGCGGCAGCTGGAGGCCACGCCCTGGACCTTGACGATGCCCCGGCGGGCCCGGGTGAGTTGTGCGCTCTTCGGCACGCTCCGGTCGGGTGGCGCGACCTCGACGAACTGGCCGCCCGCTATGCCGTCGAACACCCTGGGAAAGCCGGAGGTGTCGATGAAGTCCCTGAAGGGCTTCTGCAGGTCCCTGGCCAGCTTCGGCATCGTCTGATCGACCGTTTTGATCAGCAGGGACTTACTGACCTGCTCCCCGAGCAGCGTGAACTGCGAGGAGGTGATCAACGAACCGATCAGCCACGCGATGATCAGCACCGAGAAGGCGCTCGCGAAGGTGCCGCCGACCGCGTCGACGACCTTGGCGGGTTCCCAGGTGACATGGCTGCGGACCACCGCGCCGATCGTCGACGACGCGAACTGACCGATCGTGGCGGCGAGGAAGACGATGACGATCGCCAGCAGCGCCCGCTCGGTCTCACCGTCGACCACCGCTCCGGCGATGGGCGGGGCGATGAACATGCCCAGCAGGCCACCGCCGACAAAACCGACAAAGCTCAGGGCCCCGATGATGAACCCCTGGCGGTATCCCGACACCGCGAAGGCCACCATCAGGGCGATCAGGATGAGGTCGAGGAGATCACCGCTCACTCCCTTACGGTATCCAGCCCCTGCCCCGCGCGTGCACACCTTCTGCGAGGTCTCTGCGGTTATCGTGGCCGGATGGCGATGATCGGAGGAGCGGCGACCGTGGCGTCTCTCATCGAGACCGCGCTACGGGAGCGAGATCAGGACGGCGCGGCCCGCTGGCGCGCGATCACCCGGTTGCAGGAACGGGGCGATCTGGAGACCTTCACCGCGGCCCGGAGACTCTGCTCGGGAGAGACCGCGGCCGAGCGGATGCTCGGGGTCGACATCCTGGGACGACTCGGCTTCGTCGACCGGACGCTGCCGGTGCTCCGCGCCCTGTCCGTCGGCGAGGACGACCGCCTGGTGCTCTACTCGGTGTTGATCGCCTTCGGCCACCTCAGGGACCGCCGCGCGCTGCCGTCGGTGATCGCCCTCTCCGAACACGCCGACCCCCGGATCAGGTACGGGGCTGCCTACGCGCTGCCGAACATCATGGGCAGCCCACCCGACCCGACGGGCCTGGCCGCGCTGAGACGGCTGACCCTCGATCCCGACGGGGACGTGGCCGACTGGGCTCGCCTCGGTCTGGCCCTGTCAACGGGACGCGAGGTTGAGGACGTCGGGCGGAATGTCCTCGATCCGTGAATGATCCCAGGGAAGCTCGAAACCCGAACGGCCGAGCACGGTGTCGAGCACTCCCGCGGTGAACCCCCACACCAGCAGCCCGCGCACCCGGAACGCCGGCCCCGAGTGACCTCTCGGATGGCGCAACCTGATCCGGTTGGCCGGATCGACGAGCTCGCGGATCGGGACCCGCTCCACCGACTCCACCTCGTCCGGCGAGGCCGCGTGGACCACGCAGGGCGTGTGCCACCAGGCCAGCACCGGGGTCACCCGGTTGTCGCTGTGACTCACGTACAGCTCGGGCATGGTCCCGACCACCCGGACGCCCGTCGGATCGAGGCCGGTCTCCTCAACGGCCTCGCGCAGCGCCGCGGCGATCGGGCCGTCGTCCTCCGGGTCCACCCCACCGCCCGGGAACGCGGGCTGACCGGCGTGGGTGCGCCCGTTCGAGCTCCGCTGGATGAGCAGCACGTCCGGGCCGAGCGGCCCCTCGCCGAAGAGCAGCAGCACCGCGGCCGACCGCCCGCCGGACGCCGGCGGGCGCAACATCGAGGGCACCGGCGTTCCCGCGACCCGCTTCGCCAGCGTTTCCAACCATCCGGGAACCTCTTCCACGGGCACACCTCCGGTCCTCTGCAACACGGCGTCCCGCCCCGCGCTTCCCGGTAGCGGCGGGATGTCGGCGGATCCGCCAGGGCCCGGAGTCGGTCCTACCACAGCGGTGCGGAAAAGATCACGAGAAGGGGCCGGGGCGGACCAGCTTGGCGGCCTGGACGGGATCCGTGGGGCCGATGCCGTACGAGGGGCAGAGCGCGGCGAGCGGGCAGGCTCCGCAGGCCGGCGTGCGGGCGTGGCAGACGCGGCGGCCGTGCCAGATCAGGCGGTGGGACATCATCGTCCAGTCGCGCTTCGGGATGAGCTCGGCGACGACCTGCTCGATCTTCACCGGGTCGGTCTCCGAGGTCCAGTGGAAGCGGTGGACGAGCCGCTGGAAGTGGGTGTCGACGGTGATGCCGGGCACCCCGAAGGCGTTGCCGAGCACCACGTTGGCGGTCTTGCGGCCGACCCCCGGCAGGGTCACCAGGTCCTTGAGCCTCCCGGGGACCTCACCGCCGAAGCGCTCGCAGAGGACCTGGGCCATGCCGATGATGCTGTTGGTCTTGGCCCGGAAGAACCCGGTGGGCCGGATGATCCCCTCCAACTCGGCCCGGTCCGCACCGGCGTAGTCTTCTGCTGTGGGATATTTCACAAAAAGGGTAGGAGTGACCGTATTGACCCTTTTGTCCGTGCACTGTGCGGACAGGATCGTCGCGACCAACAGCTCGAGAGGATTGCGGAAGTCGAGCTCGCAATGGGCGTCGGGATAGGCCTCCGCCAGGATTCGGTCCATTCGCCGAGCTCGACGGACCAGAGCGAGCTGGGATTCACCACCGGGGCTGACATTGCGGGGCACCCCGACAGCCTACGCTCAAGGCCCCCCGCAGAGCCGCCCGGTGGGATGGGTCACAATGACTGCGTGAGCCGTGAAACGGGAGGCACTGTGAACTCCGACGATGTGCTGGGCAAGGCCCCTCTGTTCGCCGCGCTCGACCGGGAGAGCGCCGCCGCACTGCGCACGAGCATCTCCGAGGTGCGCCTCGCCAAGGGACAGACCCTTTTCAGCGAGAACGAGACCGGGGATCGCCTCTATGTGGTGCTCGAAGGCAAGATCAAACTCTCCCGCACCGCGCCCGACGGCCGGGAGAACCTGCTCAGCGTGCTCGGCCCGGGTGAGATGTTCGGCGAGCTCTCCCTGTTCGACCCCCGTCCCCGCACGGCGTCCGCCACAGCGTTGACCGACGTCCTGCTGGCCGGGCTCGGACACGACGACCTGCGCCCCTGGCTGACCGGCCGTCCCGAGGTCGCCCTTCA
This sequence comes from Streptosporangium sp. NPDC049644, assembly GCF_040675205.1. NCBI lineage: Bacteria > Bacillati > Actinomycetota > Actinomycetes > Streptosporangiales > Streptosporangiaceae > Streptosporangium > Streptosporangium sp. NPDC049644. The sequence continues at coordinate 15,016 of NZ_JBFAOJ010000050.1, forward strand.
CCTGCTGCGCGCCCTGGCCCAGCGCCTCCGCCGTACCAACGACGTGCTGGCCGACCTGGTCTTCACAGACGTGCCGGGACGGGTGGCCAAGGCCCTGCTGGACCTGGCCGACCGCTTCGGCCAGCGGGTCGACGACGGCGTGCGGGTCCACCACGACCTCACCCAGGAGGAGCTGGCCCAGCTGGTCGGCGCCTCCCGCGAGACCGTGAACAAGGCACTGGCCGACTTCGCCCAGCGCGGCTGGCTGCGCATCGAGGCCAAGGCCGTGGTCATCATGGACCTGGAGCGGCTGCACAACCGCTCGCGCTGACGGGCCCCGTCCTCCGGCAGGCCCTCATCACGGCGGGGGCCGTCAGGGGCGAACCCGGCCGTCCAGATAGGCGAGCTGCGCGCGGACCGACATCTCGGCGGCGAACCAGAGGGACCTGTCCACCTCCGCGTAGACGATCTCGACGATCTCGCGTGGCGTCGTCGCCCCCCGTTCCCTGGCCTGGCGGATCTGGTCCAACCGCCGCCGCCGGTGCGCGATGTAGCCGTCGAGCGTGCCGATCGGGTCGGGGAGCACCGGACCGTGACCGGGCAGCAGCGCCTCCGCCCCGACCTGTTCGGCCCTCGCTCTGAGCAGGTCCAGGGAGCGGAGGTAGTCGGCCAGATCACCGTCCGAGGCGATCACGGTGGTGCCGCGGCCGAGCACGGTGTCGCCGGTGAGGATCGCCCTGTCCCGCGGCAACCAGAAGCAGAGCGAGTCGAACGAGTGGCCCGGCGTGCCCACCACGTGCAGCTCCAGGTCCCCGACGGTGAGCACGTCGCCGTCGCCGAGCCCCTCCTCGCCCAGCCGGTGCGTGGGGTCCAGCGCCCTGACGGGCGCGCCGACCAGCCCGGCGAACCTCGCGGCACCGCCGCTGTGGTCGTGGTGCCTGTGGGTCAGCAGGATCGTGGTGACCCGGCGGCCCTCCAGATGGCCGGCGACCCGCGCCAGGTGCTCCTCGTCATCGGGGCCGGGGTCGACGACCAGCACCTCCTCACCGAGGCCGATCACCCATGTGTTGGTACCGTCCAGGGTCATCTCGGAGGGGTTGGGGGCGAGCAGGTTGAGCGCGTGCTCGGTACCCGCGCCGTCGGGCCCCTCCAGCGGGATCCGCAGCCCGCTCACCGCGAACCGCCGAACTCGTAGTCGTCGTCGAGCACGATGCGCATCTCACCGTCCACTTCGGCGATCCCGGGCATGAAGGTCACGATCTCACGCTCGGCCGCCAGCGCCTCGGAGATCTTGTCGTAGGCGCACAGCTCGGTGAGCGTGCGGTGGGTCGGGGGCATCAGGAAGATCTGGCCGGCCCTCCCCTGGTCGAGCGCGTCGGCGGGCCGGACCCAGACCACCTGGTCGGCCTCGCCGCCGACGTCACGGGTGAGCTGGCCCGGCGGGAGCGCGGCGACGAAGAAGCGGGTGTCGAAACGCTTGTTCTCGACCTCGGGAGTGATCCAGTGGGCCCAGGGGCGGAGCAGGTCGGAGCGGAGGACCAGGCCGCGCCTGCCGAGGAAGTCGGCGAAGGACAGGGTCCTGTCGATCAGGGCGAGCCGGTCGGCCTCCCAGTCGTCACCGGTGGTGTCGGCCACGACGGACTCCGCGGACGGCCCTGCCAGCAGTACCCCCGACTCCTCGAACGTCTCCCGCACGGCGGCGCACACCAGGCCCCGCGCGGTCTGCTCGTCCGCGTGGAAGACCTCGCCCCAGGCCGCGGGCGAGGGGCCGGCCCAGGTGATCTCCTGGTCGGTGTCGCGCGGGTCGACCGACCCGCCCGGGAAGACGTAGGCCCCGGCGGCGAAGGCCATGCTCGCCTTGCGCCTCAGCAGGTAGACCTCCACCCGGCCGGCGTTCTCGCGGAGGATGACCACGGTGGCGGCGTCTCGCGCGGGTACCGGCGCGACCCGCCCGGCCAGAATGTCGCGTGCACGCTCACCGAACTCGCCAGGAAGCGGGATACCGCCCATTTGAGACCCTCCGCCAGAACATCACTCGGTTGCCGGGTCCATCATGTGGCACGGCACCGCCCCGGACAATCGCGGGGTCCCTCCCGGCGCACCGCCCCGGCGGGCGGGGCGCCGGGAGACGGCCCCCGGCGGGCCCCACGGCATCTCCACGGCCCCCGCGAGCTCTCCTCGCCCCTCGGACCGTCGGTGTGCCCTCGCGGCCGTCAGAACCTCGTCGGCGCCGGGGTGTCCACTCGACCTCAGCGGACCTCGGCGATCACCTCGACCTCGACCGGCGCGTCCAGCGGGAGGACGGCGACACCGACCGCGCTCCTGGCGTGCCTGCCCGCGTCGCCGAGCACCGCGGTGAGCAGCTCGCTGGCGCCGTTGACGACCTGCGGCTGGCCGGTGAAGCCGGGGGCGCTGGCCACGAACCCGACCACCTTGACGATCCGCACGATGTTCGACAGTCCTCCGGCCTCCGACGCGACCGCGGCGAGGGCGTTGAGCGCGCAGATCCTCGCGAGCTCGTAGGCGTCCTCGACGCCCACCTCGGCGCCGACCTTCCCGCTGGCCTTCAGCTTGCCGTCCACCACCGGAAGCTGCCCCGAGGTGTAGACGTGGTCACCCGAACGCACCGCCGGGACGTACGCCGCCAGCGGCGGCACCACCTCCGGCAGGGTCAGGCCCAGCTCCGCCAGCCTCTCCTCGGCCGTCACTGCTTGGGCCGCTTCAGGTAGGCGACCAGCTGCTCGGGGTTGGGCCCCGGCACGACCTGGACGAGCTCCCAGCCGTCCTGGCCCCAGTTGTCGAGAATCTGCTTCGTCGCATGTACCAGTAGCGGCACTGTCGAGTACTCCCATTTCGTCATGCGGGACACATTAGCGAGACGGCTCCCGGCGAGCCGCCCACTACGGGTCCGCGAGCGCCCGGCATGGCTCACGTCCCCCGCCCGGTGGCGCCGGAGACGGGCCGACGATCAGGGCGGCCCACTGTGAGAATCTACATATTTACTTTCCGCGTCCGATCGATTAGCGAGAGGGCGGCGCACGGCTTCCCGGGCCGCGCCTCCGGCTTCGGGCGGGTCCGGCTCCGGGCCGCCCGGCCCACACCGCCTTGCTGACCAGTGTGATCGGCGAAAGAGGCTCTCCGGCCGCCCCCGGGGCAGGCGCCGGCTCCCGTCTCGGGCCCGCCGGGCAACGATGCCTTTTGAGTGCTACCCGGGAAGGCACCGGAGAGTTGTCAAGTAACCGTTGGGTAGCCTTCGAAAGGTGAGAGCTCGCGACACCGATTGGGACGGCGTACGCCTTCACGTCGTCACCGGCAAGGGCGGCACCGGCAAGACGACGGTGGCCGCCGCACTCGCGCTCGCCCTCGCGGCGGGCGGCGACAAGGTCCTGCTGGTCGAGGTCGAGGGCCGGCAGGGGATCTCCCAGGTCTTCGACCTGCCGCCGCTGCCCTACGAGGAGCGCAAGATCGCCGTCGCACCCGACGGCGGGGACGTCTACGCGCTGGCCATCGACCCCGAAGAGGCGATGCTCGAGTACCTTGAGATGTTCTACGGCATGCGCAGGGCCGGCCGGGCACTCACCAAGATCGGCATCGTCGACTTCGCCACCACCATCGCCCCCGGTTTCCGCGACGTCCTGGTCACCGGCAAGACGAGCGAGGCCGTCCGGCGCAAGGGCAAGGACGGCCGACGGGTCTACGACGCGGTCGTGCTGGACGCGCCGCCGACCGGCAGGATCGTGCGCTTCCTCAACGTCACCAACGAGGTCGCGGGGCTGGCCAGGGTCGGCCCGATCAAGAACCACGCCGATCTGGTGAACGGTGTCGTCTCCTCCCCGGAGACCGCCGTGCACTTCGTCACGCTCCTGGAGGAGATGCCGGTCCAGGAGACCCTGGACGGCCTGAGCGAGCTCCGCACCGCCGGGCTCCCGCCCGGGGGGATCTTCATCAACATGGTCCGCGAGTCGCTGCTGCCCGACTCCGTCCTGGATGCCGCCGCCGAGAGCCGGTTCGACCCGGCGGAGCTGGTGCTCGGCCTCAAGGCCGCGGGACTCACCGATGGCGGCTCCGCCGCGGTCACGGTGGCCGAGGCCCTGACCGAGGAGATCGCCGAGCACGCCCGCCGCACCGAGCTGGAGCGCGACGAGAGGCTGGCGCTGGAAGGGGCCGCGCGCCCCCGCTACGAGCTGCCCCTACTGGCCGACGGGGTGGACCTGTCCGGGCTGTACGAGCTGGCGGAATCGATCCGCACCCAAGGAGCAGCGTGAAGACCCCTCCGGTCCTCGACCTTGACGCGATCATCGACGACCCGCACACGCGGATCGTCGTCTGTTGCGGTTCCGGCGGCGTCGGGAAGACCACCACCGCCGCGGCCCTGGGACTGCGCGCGGCCGAACGCGGCCGTTCCGCCGTGGTGCTCACGGTCGACCCCGCGCGGCGGCTGGCGCAGTCGATGGGGCTCACCGAACTCGACAACACCCCCAGGCTCGTCGTGGGCGTCGAGGGCGAGGGCCGGCTGCACGCCATGATGCTCGATATGAAGCGGACCTTCGACGAGATCATCGAGGCGCACGCCGACCCCGAGCGAGCTCGCCAGATCCTGACGAACCCCTTCTACCAGTCCCTCTCGTCCAGCTTCGCCGGCACGCAGGAGTACATGGCCATGGAGAAGCTGGGCCAGCTCCGGCGGTCGGACGACTGGGATCTGATCATCGTCGACACCCCTCCGTCCCGCTCCGCGCTCGACTTCCTGGACGCCCCCGAGCGACTCGGCCGCTTCCTCGACGGCCGGCTCATCCGGCTGCTCATGGCCCCCGCCAAGGCCGGCGGGCGGAGCGCGTTCAAGCTGCTCAACGCGGGTTTCGGCATCGTCGCCGGAGCACTGACCAAGCTGCTGGGCGCGCAGGTGCTCAAGGACCTGCAGACATTCGTGTCCGCGCTGGACGCCGTCTTCGGCGGTTTCAGGGCGCGGGCCGACCAGACCTACCGGCTCCTGCAGGCTCCCGGAACGGCGTTCCTCGTCGTGGCCTCGCCCGAGCGCGACGCGATACGCGAGGCGTCCTACTTCGTGGAGAGGCTGGCCGAGGAGCGCATGCCCCTGGCGGGCCTCGTGGTCAACCGGGTGCACCGCTCGCCCGCGGCCGTGCTGTCCGGGGCGCGGAGCGCCGCCGCCGCCGAGGACCTGGAGGCGCGCGGCGAGCACGAGCTCACCTCCGCCGTACTGCGGCTGCACGCGGACCGGATGCAGCTGGCCGCTCGCGAGCAGCGCGAGCAGGAGCACTTCATCTCCGCCCACCCCACGGTGCCCGTCGCGCGGGTCCCCGCCATGTCGCAGGACGTGCACGACCTGGAAGGGCTGCGCGAGGTGGGCGACCTGCTGGCCGCCCAGTAGCCGTCGCGGTAGCCGTCATAACGGCCTGCCGAACCCTGGAGCGCGCGTTCGCCGGGCCGTGACATGCGTGTACGGCTGGCGCCCGGCGCCAGCCGTACGGGATCGGCGCGAACTCAGCCGGCGATCAGCTCATTCGTCCGCTCATATTCTTCTTTGGCCAACTCCAGCAGGTCCCGCCAGGAGTCGACATCCGGCCGCCGACGCAACAGCGCTCGGCGTTCGCGCTCGGTCATCCCGCCCCACACCCCGAACTCGATGCGATTGTCCAGCGCATCGGCGAGGCACTCGGTCCGGACCGGGCATCCTCGGCAGATCAGCTTTGCTCGGTTCTGGGCAGCACCCTGAACGAACAAAGCGTCAGGATCCGCACCCTTACAGGCCGCACGGGAGGTCCAATCCGTGATCCACATTCGACCCCACTCCCCTTAGGTGGTCAGTCGTGACTTGGGCCGACGGGCGCGGGCGTCGGGCCTCGGTATTCAATTGCTGCAGAAAGAGACCGTACGCAACCAGACGTTCGGGCCGACAGACCCCGGCGGGACCAATTTCTTACATGGTCATCCACGGCCATCTGGCCGGGAATGACTAGTCACCCACCTGCGATACAGCACGAAGTCATGGCAAAACAGGGTTCCGTTACCGTTTGCGTTATCCGTCCGACGTACCCTGGGTCTCGTGCAAGCTCAAGGCAAAGACCAGGGGTCGGCGGTCGGCAATGTGCTGAAGCTGCTCGGCGCGGCGGCTGTCACAGGTGTGCTCGTCGCCGCGGTGGCGCTCCCGGCGGTGGGTGGCGCGGGGATGACCGTGAACGCGGCGACGAACGAGCTGCGTCTTCTCCCCGAGGAGCTCAAGGAACCTCCCCTCGCGGAGAAGACCACCCTGCTCGACGCGGACGGCAAGCAGTTCGCCCAGTTCTACTTCGAGAACCGCGAGTCGGTGAAGCTCGACCAGGTCGCCGACGTCATGAAGACGGCGATCGTGGCGATCGAGGACACCAGGTTCTATGAGCACGGGGCGATCGACCTGGAAGGCACCTTCCGCGCGGTGGTGAAAAACGTCTCGGGCGGCGGGGTCGTCCAGGGTGGCTCCTCCATCACCCAGCAGTACGTCAAGCTCGTGCTGGTCAACGCCGCGGAGACCAAGGAGGAGCAGGACGCCGCGATCGCGCCGACGCTCTCCCGCAAGCTCAACGAGCTTCGCTACGCGCTGGCGGTCGAGGAGAAGTACACCAAGTCGGAGATCCTCGAACGCTACCTGAACATCTCCTACTACGGTGCGGGAGCCTACGGCATCCAGGCCGCGTCCAGGCGCTTCTTCGACAAGCCCGCCTCCAAGCTGACCCTGTGGGAGGCGGCCACCCTGGCCGGAGCCGTGCAGAACCCGAGCGTCACCGACCCGGGGGCGGGAAAGGCCGCCCGCGCGCGGCTGCTTGAGCGGCGCAACATCGTGCTGAGCCGGATGGCCGAGCTCGGCAAGATCACAACGCAGGAAGCGGAAGAGGCCAAGAAGAAGAAGCTCGGTTTCAAGAACATCGCGGCCCCCGGCGGCTGCGAGGTGAGCGACTACCCCTACTTCTGCCTCTACGTCCAGCAGGAGATCGCCTCCAACGAGGACTTCGGCAAGACCCGCAAGCAGCGGGAGAGGCTGCTCCAGCGGGGTGGCCTGACGATCAAGACGACGCTCGACCCGAAGGCGCAGAAGGCCTCGGAGAAGGCGATCCGGCAGTTCGTCCACACCAGCGACAAGCCGGTCGCCTCGCAGGCGATGGTCGTCCCCGGCACCGGCGCCATCAAGGCGATGGCCGCCAGCCGGAAGTTCGGCGGGAACAAGAAGAAGAACGAGATCAGCTACAACCTCGTCGGCGACCGGCTGCACGGTGGCGGAGCGGGCTTCCAGGCCGGCTCCACGTTCAAGCCCTTCACCCTGCTGGCCGCCCTCGACAAGGGCATGAAGCTGAACGACGGTTTCAACACCGGCACCGGCTACCAGGCCCCCAGCCACAGCGCGTTCCGCGACTGCAAGGGCAACGCGGTCGGCGAGCCCGGTCACACCGTCACCAACTCCAGCGAGGGTCCCGGCGGTTTCAACACCCTGACCACCGGCACCCTGGGCTCGGTGAACACCTTCTTCATGCGCCTGTCGCAGGAGGTCGGCCTCTGCGACACGGTGAAGATGGCCAAGAGCCTGGGCATCCAGCGCGCCGACGGCAACCCGCTGAAGGAGTTCGAGACCTTCACGCTCGGCATCAACGAGATGGACCCGGTGACCGTCTCCGCCGCCTACGCGACGATCGCCGCCCGCGGCACCTACTGCAGGCCGATGGTGATCACCGAGAGCACCGACCGCGAGGGCAAGAAGACGTCGTACAAGCCCAAGTGCAAGCAGGTCCTGGACGAGGAGGTCGCCGACGCGGCCACCCACATCATGTCCGGGGTCTTCACCAAGGGCACGATGAGCCAGGTCGGCGGCATCGGCCGTGACGCGGCCGGCAAGACCGGAACCACCGACGCCTACACCGCGGCCTGGTTCGCCGGGTTCACCCCCGACCTCGCCTCCGCGGTGAGCGTCGGCGACCCGCGCGGCGCCTTCGGGCACGACCTGATCGGCGTGACCATCGGCGGGCGCTACTACAGCTACGTGTACGGTGCCTCGATCGCCGGTCCGATCTGGAAGAACTCCATGATCAACGCGCTCAGGGGAGTCTCTCCGACCTCCTTCACCCCGGTGAACATGGAGCGCTTCGGCGGCTGCACCGGCAATCGGTGCGCGCCCAAGCCGCCGCCGAAGTCCGACCGGGGTGACGGCGGCGACCGGCGTGGCGGTGGCGGTGACCGTCGTGGCGGTGGCGGTGGCGACCGGCCGCCCTCGCCGGACGACGGCGGCCGGGAGATCAACGGCGGCATCACGATCCCTCCGGTCATCCCCTAGGCCCTGCCCTGTGGATCTTGCCGTGGCGAGGATCGGTCAGGTGGTGTCTCGCAAGGCGGAGGAGGAAGCCGCGGCGTGCCGCGGTGACCGACGGCGACGCGGCGAGGCGCCGCCTGACCGACCGCGGTAGGCAAAGGATCCTCGGGACACCGGAGCCCTCCTCGCCGGCCCTTCGAAGGGCCGGCGAGGAGGGCTCTCGTCCTACCTGAAGGGGCGCCGCCATGACCTCTCGGGTCAGGAGGACGCGAGGCGCGCCCGTACGGCCTGTGCGACGCGACCACCCTCTGCGCGCCCGGCGACCTTCGGGTTCACGATCTTCATGACCTGGCCCATGGCCTGCGGCCCGGAAGCGCCGCTCTCGGTGACAGCCTCGTCCACGAGGACGGCGAGCTCCTCGTCGGAGAGCTGGGCCGGCAGGTAGGCCTCCAGCACGGCCTGCTCGTCGATCTCCGCCTGCGCCTGCTCCGCCCGGCCGGCACCGCTGAACGCCTCGGCCGCCTCCCGGCGCTTCTTGGCCTCCTTGGCGAGCACCTTGACGATCTCGTCGTCGCTGAGCTCGCGCGCCGCCTTACCCGAGACCTCCTCGACGTTCACGGCCGCGAGGGCCATCCGAATCGTGCGGGTGCGGATCTCGTCCCTGCTCTTCATGGAGGCCGTGAGATCGGCCTTCAGCTTGTCCTTCAATGCGCTCATGCGGTCCATCTTGCCGCCTCACCAGCCCCGCTGTATCCAGAGTTTCCGTCCGCAGGGCCGATCTCGGGCATGATGAGAAGGTGAGGAAAGCAGCCGCGGTGCCCCTGTCCCTGTTCGGTGTCGGCCTGGCCGGCCTCGCGTACGCCTCGATCGTCGAGCGCAACGCGTTCCGGCTGCGCCGCTTCGACGTGCCCGTTCTGGAGCCGGGGCAGCGTCCGGTACGCATCCTGCACCTGTCCGACCTGCACCTCACCCCTGGCAGGCGGATGCTCATCGACTGGGTCCGCTCGCTCGGAGCCCTCCACCCGGACCTGGTGGTCAACACCGGCGACTCCATCGCGCACCCCGACGCGATCACGCCCCTGATGCATGCCCTGGAGCCCCTGCTGTCGCGTCCGGGGCTGTTCGTCTACGGCTCCAACGACATGTACGAGCCGAAGCCGAAGAACCCGCTGCGTTATCTCTGGCGCACCTCCAAGGCCGACTACGGCCAGAAGATCCCCACGCTTCCCTGGGAGGAGCTGGGCGCCGCCATGGCCGCCGAGGGCTGGCTCGACATGAACAACACCACCGCCCGGGTCAAGGTCGGTGATCTCGACGTGGCGGTGGGCGGCATCCACGACTCCCACATCAACCGCGACCGCTACGACCTGATCGCCGGCCCCGCACCGGCCGAGGCCGACCTGCGGCTGGGGGTGATGCACTCGCCGGAGCCCCGCAACATGACCCGCTTCGCCGCCGACGGCTACCAGCTGCTGCTCGCCGGTCACACCCATGGCGGCCAGCTCTGCGTCCCCTTCTACGGCGCCCTGGTCACCAACTGCGGCATCGACCGAGCCCGGGTCAAGGGCATGAGCCGCCACGACTCCGCCTACCTCCACGTCTCCGCCGGTCTCGGCACCAGCCCCTACGCTCCGGCCCGTTTCGCCTGCTACCCCGAGGCCAGCCTGCTGACCCTGGTGCCCCGTCGGCGCGGCGACGCAAGCATCCACGAAGTCCGCTAGACTTTCCCAAGCACGAGCAAGACCGGACGTGCGACCGGGGTGTGGCGCAGCTTGGTAGCGCGCTTCGTTCGGGACGAAGAGGCCGCAGGTTCAAATCCTGTCACCCCGACGTTGAACAAAGTCCCGAGGTCAAAGGCCGTTTCTGAGAGATCAGGAACGGCCTTTCGCTTTTCCTGACCCCAGGGTCACTCGTCGCGGCCGCGCCAGGATCACTGAGCGGCAAGAAGTCCGCCACTTTCCGGAGTGACGGACTTCTAAGTATTTCCAGGTAGCTCTACGACTTCGCCACGTCGGGCGTCTCCGCGGTGTTGGTGAGCGAGAGCCTGATGGGTAGCCCCGCCCCGGCGAGCACGTCGGCGTCACCGGTACCCGTGTTGGTGAAACCAACCCCAAGCAGAATGAGCCCCGCCAGGGCTGCCAGAACGAGACGCTTCCCGAGTCGGGCTGTCGCAGTCATACGGCCTCCAAAATATAGGTGTCAGATATCCATGGTCAGCGGCGTGACCTGCAATCGGCTGGTAAGCGGCTGAGCAGGACGACCGCCTCCAACTCCACGAGTCGGCCCACGACCTTCTCCTGCCGCCCGGCGGAGCGGCCGCTCCGTCTCCTCGGCGCGGGCGTCGTCCCGGGGGCGTCGACGGAGGTCGTCTCGCCGCGGCACTCATCGGTCAGGCCGGTCCTGAAACAGTGCCCGCGAGGGCGGCGGGTTCGACCGGCATCGTCGCGGGCGGCTCCGCTGGGATGTCGTCCGGCCAAGGCGGGACCTGGACCCGCGAAGGCCGGGACGCTTACCGCAGGTGCGATGACGAATCCGCAGAGGCTTTCTCTACTGCGAGGGAATCCACCTTTTGAAGCATGAATATACGAGGGTATCGTGATTGTCCGTGGCGACGTTCTGAGTCGGCACCGTCAATCAGTGAGGAGCCCTCGTTGTTCAGGCGTCTTTCCAGGTGGGCCACGATCCCCGTCGCCCTCACATTGGCCGCCGGCCTGGCCGGCTGCGGTGCCGGCGATCCGGCCACCTCCTCGGGCGGGCCGTCCGGGGGCGGGACCACGACCCTGACCGTGTTCGCCGCCGCCTCGCTGACCGGCACGTTCACCGAGTTGGGCAGGACCTTCGAGGCCGCGCACCCGGGTACGACCGTGCGGTTCAACTTCGGTTCCAGCGCCACCCTGGCCCAGCAGATCGTCGAAGGCGCCCCGGCCGACGTCTTCGCCGCCGCCAGCCCGGCCACGATGAAGACCGTCACCGACGCCTCTTTGGCCGGCACCCCGGTCACCTTCGTGCGCAACGTCCTCCAGATCGCCGTACCCGCCGACAATCCCGCCAAGGTCGACGGTCTGAGCGACCTGGCCGATCCGAAGGTCAAGGTCGCCCTCTGCGCCGAGCAGGTGCCGTGCGGCGCCGCGGCGGTCAAGGCGCTGGACGCGGCCGGACTGAAGGTCACACCGGTCACCCTGGAACAGGACGTCAAGGCCACTCTGGCCAAGGTCTCACTCGGCGAGGTCGACGCCGCCCTGGTCTACAGGACGGACGTCATCTCCTCCGGCGGCAAGGTCTCGGGCATCGCCTTCCCCGAGGCGGAGAAGGCGATCAACGACTATCCGATCGCCACCCTGTCCAAGGCCCCCGAGGCGGCCAGGCGGTTCGTCGATCTGGTGCTGTCGCAGCAGGGCAAGGACGTACTGACCAAGGCCGGCTTCCAAGCCCCCTGACCACCGATGACGCGATCCGCGACCCCGGCGGGCCGGAACGGCGCACACTGCCGCCCCGGCCCGCCCGGCCGCCCATCAGGAGGTACGGCAGGGGGTACGGCATGAGCGGCGGCCAGCCCCGTAACGCCATCTGCCTGGGCGGCCCCTGCCACGGCATGCTCACCCACATCGACCAGGACATCGGCACCCTCACCGTGCCCGTCCCGCGCCGCTCGCCCGAAGAGCCCGAGGGCATGGCCCGCTACCGCATCACCCGCGAACGGGTGCACCATCCCTGCCGCACCGAGCCGTTCATCGCCCTGCACTGGGCCGATCCCCCCGAACCGGCCGGCCTGCCCTGCCCCTGCGGCCTCAGGCACTAGACGCGCCGCTCCGCGGGCGCGCCTTCGCGCGTCCGGCCGATGCACCGGCGTATCACCCGGACACGGCTCCCGTTCGTGCGCACGACGCGGGTCCCGTGGCCGGTCGCGGCGTGGAGCACTCAGCATTGGAGCGGCCGGTGCCGACATGGTTTCCAGCGCTCATAGGAGCCTTTAAGAGCATAAAGTAACCCCCCGCAGTCAGATGACAGCAAGCGGTAATGTACGTTTGTGGTCATGATCGCATCGATGCGGCGGGTCGCACGGCACGGAGGCGTCGCCTTCGCGCTAGGGCTCGTCGTACTCGGTGCCGCCGTGTTGATGCACCTGACACTGTGTGTGGTGGCCCCCGTCCACCGGGGCCACCATCGCGCCCCCGGGCCGACCGTCGAGGTAGGCGCCACCGGGCTTCTCACCCTGATCGGCGCGGGGACGCCGGCGGAGCACCTACCGTGCCCGGTGCCGCCCGTCGACGAAGACCACCACCTGTGCGGCGCGGCGGCCGGAGCCCAGATCACCGGCACGCGCGTCCTGGTGCCGTCCGGACCGGTCCTCGGCGACCCGGCGGTGGTCGAGGATGCCGCGGCACCTTCACCGCCGCCCGCGCGGCGTCGCGCGCAACCGGTCCGCCCGCCCCCCGGGGCCGCGTTACTTCTTCTCAAATCCGTTTCCCGCATATAGCCCGCCCCTCGGGCCGTCAACGACTCCACGCTCCCGCTGAGCGGTATGAGCCGTCGTTCGCGCGCGCCCGTCAGCGAGTCGATCACATCGCATCCAGGGGAAACGGATCATGATATATACACTTAGTTCATCGCAGATCACTGCGAGTTCGCCACAGATCGCCACCGCCTCGCTCAGCCAGTTGATCACCGGAGCCACCTGCCACGCCCCCGAGCACGTGGTCGGCAACACCCCGGTGCTCTGGATTCCGGAGATCGCCTCGGGGCAGGGGCGCGGGTTCTGGGCGAAGCTGGAGGGCAACAATCCCGGAGGGATCAAGGACCGCTCCGCCCTCTACATCGTCGAGCGGGCACGCGAGCGCGGCCTGCTGCGACCCGGGGCACCCATCGTGGAGTCCACCAGCGGGACCTTCGGCCTGGGCCTGGCGCTGGCCGGCATCGTCGGCGGCCATCCGGTGACGCTGGTGACCGACCCGGGCATGGAGCCGCTGATGCGCCGGCTGCTGGCCGCCTACGGAGCACGTGTCGTCGTCGTCGGCGAACCGCACCCGGTGGGCGGCTGGCAGCAGGCTCGCCGCCGGCGCGTGCTGGAGTTGCTCGACGAGCCCCCGGGCGCCTACTGCCCGGACCAGTACAACAATCCCGACAACGTCACCGCCTACACGGGGCTTGCCATGGAGCTGGCCGGCCAGCTCGGACGGATCGACGTCCTGGTGTGCAGCGTGGGCACCGGCGGTCACAGCGCCGGGGTCTCCCGCGCGCTACGGCGCTTCTATCCCGACCTCCGGCTCGTCGGCGTCGACACGATCGGCTCGACCATCTTCGGCCAGCCCGCGCGCTCGCGGCTCATGCGCGGCCTGGGCAGCAGCATCTACCCGCGCAACGTGGCGTACGAGGCGTTCGGCGAGGTCCACTGGGTCGCGCCCGCCGAAGCGGTCTGGGCCTGCCGGCGCCTGGCCGCGCTGCGGTACGCCACCGGCGGATGGAGCGTCGGCGCGGTGGCCCTGGTGGCCTCCTGGCTGGCCCGCACACTGCCCGGCCACACCCGGATAGCGGCGATCTTCCCCGACGGCCCGCACCGCTACTTCGACACCGTGTTCAACGACGACTACTGCGCCGAACGGGATCTGCTCGGCGCACCCGCGGCGACCGACCCCGACGAGATCGTCCATCCCGCCGAGCGCGAGCTGACCCGCTGGACCCGGTGTACGACCGTGCTCGACCCCACCGTCCCGGGAAACGGCGTCGCGGGAACACCCGCCCCTCCGGAAGGCGGCGCGACCGCCGGGAGGGCACCCTCCGGAGACGAAGAGGTCCGGCGGTGAGAAGCACCCTGACCCTGACCCGCTCCTTCGACCGGCCGGTGAGACTGCTACTGGTCAACCAGCTCACCATCAACATCGGCTTCTACATGCTGATGCCCTACCTGGCCGGTCACCTGTCGGGAGCGCTGGCGCTGCCGGCGGCACTGGTCGGCCTGATCCTGGGCATCCGCAACCTCAGCCAGCAGGGCATGTTCCTGGTCGGCGGCACCCTCGCCGACCGGCTCGGCCACAAACCCATGATCGTCGCAGGGTGCGGGCTGCGCACCCTCGCGTTCCTGATGCTGGCCGTGGCCGACTCGCTGCCCATGCTGGTCACCGCCTCGGCCCTGACCGGGTTCGCCGGCGCGCTGTTCAACCCCGCCGTGCGGGCCTACCTCGCCCAGGAGGCCGGGGCACGGAAGGTCGAGGCGTTCGCCGCGTTCAACGCCTTCTACCAGCTCGGCATCCTGATCGGGCCGCTCGTCGGCCTGCTGCTCAACGCGGTGGCCTTCAGGCTCGTCTGCCTGGTCGCGGGCGTGATGTTCGCCGTGCTCACCGTCGCCCAGACGCGGGCCCTGCCGAAAGGCGACCGCCCGCGGGCCGAGGAGAGACGGAGCGTGCTGCTCGACTGGCGCGAGGTGTTCGGCAACCGGCCCTTCCTGCTCTTCTCGCTGGCCATGATCGGCTCGTACGTGCTGAACTTCCAGGTCTATCTGGGCCTGCCACTGGAGATCCGCCGGGTGACGGGTGGCGAGCTGGGGGTCACCCTCGTCTTCGTGGTCTCCGCGGTGCTGACCATCGTCGGTCAGGCCCGCCTGACCGCGTGGGCGACCCGGCGGTGGCGGCCGCCGCAGGCCATCGCCAGAGGTCTGGTCCTGATGGGGCTCGCCTTCGCCCCGGTGGCCCTGGCCGCCCCCTGGGCGGGCAGCGCCGGCACGTCCGGCGGCGCCGCCGGGGTGCTCGTGCTGCTCCCCGTCCTGGGGACGGCGGCGCTGCTCAGCCTGGCCACCATGATCATCTACCCGTTCGAGATGGCGACCATCGCCGTCTTCGGCGGCCGGCACATGGTGGGTACCTACTACGGGCTCTACAGCACCCTGGCCGGGATCGGCATCGCCGCGGGCAACCTGCTCACCGGATGGGCGCTGGATCTGGGCGCGCGGGCGGGTCTGCCGAGCCTGCCGTGGCTGGCCCTGGTGCTGATCGGCCCTGGCTGCGCCGCGGCCGTGGTCGCCCTGGATCGATCGGGGCGCCTGGCGGCCTCATCGCGGGCCGCTCCGGCGACGGCGTGACGCGCCTCGGGGGCGCCCCGGCCTCGCGAAGCGGGTTCCCGCGGCCGGCTACCCGCCACCGGCCGTCTCGGTGGCCTGCGGCGCGGGGTCCCACCCGCGCAACAGGTCACCGGTGACGGCCGTGACCGCGCAGCGCTGGGCGGCGTAGGCGAGGGCCATGGTGTGGTGTTCCCGGGAGAAGTCGGCGACGGCATCGGCCACCAGGAATGCCTGCAGGTCCTGCATGAAGGCGTCGCAGGCGGTCATGAGGCAGCCGATGTGGGCGTAGACACCGCAGACGATGATCTGGTCGCGGCCCATGGCGTCCATCCGGGTGCGCAGGTCGGTCCTGCGGAAGGCGCTGTAACGCCACTTGGTGAGCAGGATGTCGGACGCCGCGGGGAGGAGGCTCGCGACGATCTCGCTCTCCTGCGAACCGGGGATGCCCGAGCCCCAGAAGTCCTGGAGCAGGCCGCGCTCGTGGCTGCTCTGGCCGCCGGGCTGCATCGAGTAGACGACCGGAACCCCCAGCCCGGCGCAGGCCTCGCGCAGCAGACCGATGTTGTCGATGAGCCCGGTCAGCGGTGCGGCGCCGGCCGCGAAGGGGGCGAGGAAGTAGTTCTGCATGTCATGGACCAGCAGGATGGCGCGGCGCGGATCAGGGCGCCAGGCCACCTGGTTCTCGGGAAGATCGCCTTCTTTTGGCAGCGGGTAGGAGGCGATCTGGGGAAGGGCCACGGGTGCTGTCTCCTTTCCTGTGTCAGTGGGCCGGACGGGGGGTCAGCGGTCCTGGTCCAGGCCGACGGCGCGGAGCATGGTCTGGAACTTGGCGGTGGTCTCGGCGAGCTCGGTCTCCGGCACCGAGCCGGCGACGATTCCCGCACCGGCGAACAGCCTCAGGGTCTGGTCGGCGACCTCGGCACAGCGGATGGTCACGACCCATTCGCCGTCGCCCGCCGAGTCCCCCCACCCGACCAGACCGGCGTACAGGCCGCGGTCGAACGGCTCGATCTCCTCGATGGCCTGGCGTGCGGCGCTCGCGGGGGTGCCGCAGACGGCGGGGGTGGGATGCAGCATGGTGGCCAGCTCCAGCGACGTGACCGCGGGGTCGTCGAGCACGCCGGTGATCCGGGTCGACAGATGCCACATGGAGGCGGTGGACAGCGGTGAGGGCCCGGCGGGCACCGAGAGTTCCCTGCAGTACGGGCGCAGGAGCTCCACGATGCTCTCGATCACCAGCGCGTGCTCGCGGAGATCCTTGTCGGAGGTGAGCAGGGCGCGGGCCCGCTCCCGGTCGATGACGGGGTCCGGGTGACGGGGCACGGACCCGGCCAGCGGGTTCGTGGTGATCCGGCGCCCGGAGCGGGAGACGAGCAGCTCGGGGCTGGCCCCCAGGAGCGTGCGGGCCGTGGCGGTGCTCGACGGCAGGTCCACCGCGTAACCGTAGGCCTGCGGGTCGCGCCGGACGAGGTTGCGCAGCACGCGCCCGACGTCGACGGGGGCGCCCAGGGTGACGTCCAGGGCGCGGGCCAGCACGATCTTCTTGAGTTCTCCGGCGGTCAGCTTGGCCAGTGCCTTCTCCACCCCGCGCAGGTAGTCACCGGGGTCGGGGACCGGGCCGAATCCGGTGAACGTGCCGGTGACCTGCTCGGGGCCGGCAGGTGGGCCGGCCGGTGGGCTCGTCCAGCAGACGGCGGCGGGCACCAGCAGGCGTGGCGGGCGGTCGTCGCGGAAGGGGATCGCGCCCACCACTACGGGGTTGGGGTGACCCGAGTTCTTGGCGTCCCGCAGGGCGGAGGCGACACGGTCTCGCAGGCTCATCGCCCCCGAAACGGAGACCTCCTGGCACACCCCCCTGGCGAGCAGGGTCCGGGTCGGCGAGGTGAAGAAGAAGGTGCCGGGTTCGTAATCCTCCAGGAGGTCCGGCATTCGGGACATGGTGAGGGCGTCGTTCGGCGACATGGGAAAAGCTCTCCTGTCAGGAGGGGATCCAGGAATAGGAGGGATCAGCGCCGGCGGGCGGCCGGCGCTGGGAGAGGACCGTGCCACTACCGGAGCGTGGCGCCCCCGTCGACGTACAGGTCCTGCATGGTGATGTGCCTGGCGCGGTCGGAGGCCAGGAAGAGGACCGCGTTCGCGATGTCCTCCGGGTCGGCCAGGCGGCCGAGGGGGATGCCCACCCGGAAGGTGGCCGGCGATCCGTCGATGGCCGCCCGCGCGTCGTGGCCGCCGGTCCACAGGGCGCGCTGCATGGGGGTGTCGGTGGAACCGGGCGACACCACGTTGCAGCGGATACCGTACGGCGCCAACTCCAGGCCGAGGCACTTGGTGAACTGCGCGGCCGCCGCCTTGGAGGCCGCGTAGGCCGACATGTTCATCCGCGGCACGCCCGCGGCGTTGGAACCCACGGTGACGATCGCCCCGGATCTACGGGGGATCATCCGGCGGGCGACCGCCCGGGACAGGTGGAAGACCCCGCCGGTGTTGACGGCGAAGGTCCGGGCCCAGTCGTCGTCGCTGAGGGCGACGGCCGATCCCGAGCAGAGCACTCCGGCCACGTTGACGAGCAACTCGATCGGGCCGAGGTCGGCCTCGACTCTCGCGACGACGTCGTCGACGGCGGCGCTGTCGGTGACCTGGCAGGGGTAGGCGACCGCGGTGCCGAGCCCGGCGGCGACCCGCTCGACCCGCTCGGCGTTCACGTCGAGCGCGGCGACCCGCGTGCCCGCCGCCGTCAGGGCTCGCGCCACCGCCTCGCCGATGCCCTGTGCCGCACCGGTGACCACGGCCACTCCACCTTCCGCCAGCATGTCCCCACCTCCGTCGGTCTCTCGCCGGTAGGCAGGCTAGTGCCATCACTTTAAGTTGCGCAGCAAAAACTTATAGTTACTTTTCACAGATCAGGTGGACATCGCGGAGGTTGGTACGAACACTCCTGACCGCCAGGCGTGACGACGCACGAGGAGCGCGGGGGCCGGAGCGGTGCCGATTCCGAGGGCTTTCGCATGGATGACCGAGGTGATGACGCGTTTGTCTCTTAGCAATGTCGCGTCAATCGTTACGGCTTATGATCACTCTTCATGACAAGCCAGGATATTTCTGAGCAACCTGCGTATATTCCCCCTATTTCGCAAGACACTCCTCCAACAGCTCCGGCAGATCCGGCAGAGGAGAACAGCGGCGGCGTCCTGGAGATGATCGAGCGCATCGGCTCGGTCATCGTCCCGATCGGCGTCGCGCTCTACGCCGTGCTCTACCTCGGCGTTCAGTCGATGTACTCGGTGTTCCAGATCACCCCGGAGCAGGCGGGGATCGACCAGTCGGTCCTGCTCGGCCGGCTGATGGGCACCCTGATCCTGCTGCTGCTGGTCGCCCTGCCGGTGCTCGGCGTCATCGTCGGGCTGGGCTGGCTGGCCGACAAGGCGACCTTCGGCACGGTCGGCAGGCTCGTGAACGCCGTACGGCGGCGGCCCTGGCTGATCGCCGCGATCGCCGCACTGTGGTGCGGTGCGACCTACTGGGGCCTGCTCGACGTCTTCGGCGACACCGACCTCGCCGTCAAGGTCGTCGTGGCCGTGGGGCTGGGCGTACTGGCCTTCCTGGTGCCGTTCCGGCTGCTGCGCCGCAAGCCCGTCGGCCGCGCCGGGATGAAGGTGCTCGTCGGCGCCCTCACCGGCCTCGGCCTGGGATTCCTACTGATCATGCAGATGACCCTGGGGGCGATCGAGGTGCAGGAGACGGGAAAGGCCAACGAGCTCATCACCTACGTCGGTTTCCAGGACCAGTGGGCCGTTCTCCGGAGCGCCGAGAACGACAAGCCGCTCTACGACAGCCGGTGGATGATGCTGCTCGGCGAGAGCAACGGCGCGTACGTCCTCTACGACTGCGACAGGTTCGAGACCATCCGGCGCTCCATGGACAAGACCATCCTCGAATCCATCCAGCTCGAACCGGAGCGCGAGACGGGTTTCAAGTGCGGCACTCTCGCCGAGGAGGCGCAGACGGCTGAGGCCACGGGCCAGTAGGCACGATGGGGACACCCGCGTCGCCGGTCCGATCGGCCCCGCCCGGCCCCGGTAGCGGGCCCCGGTGGCGGGGCCCGCACCGGTGTCAGGACGGCGTGCCGTCCGCGCCGCACTTGATGATCGGGCGGATGCAGTCGCGCAGGCGGCGCTCCATCTCGGCCGGGGGCCAGGCGTTGAAGAAGTCGCCGTGCATCGTGTATCCGCGCCCGGACGCCAGCCGCAGCTGTGCCGGGTCACCGCTGACCGGGTACCTCAGCACCTGGCGTAGCTTCGGCACCGGCACCGGGTGCGAGGCGGGACAGGCACCGCCCACCGGGTAGGCCATGTGGCTCTTGTGGTCGGCCGAGTCCAGGTCCCTGCCGTTCCAGCACTGCGGGAAGTCCAGGTAGGACTCCAGCTAGGACTCCAGCATGGTGCCCGCCGGGCAGTTGACGAAGTCCTTGGCGGCCCCCACGTGCCCGGCGTGCAGGCACGACCAGCGCGCGTTGCCGCTGGGATCGTCGATCCCGGTCGCCTTGGCGTTGCCCGCGACGATCCGCAGGCCCAGGGGCAGCGGCTGGGTCCGCGCGATGATGTCGTCGCGGACGCCCTCCCCCAGGTAGTAGAACGTGGTGCCGGTGGGTTCCACCGGGGTGTTGCCCTTGTAGAGGGTCGGCACCCAGTACGACGACAGGTCGACGCGCGGGTTGCAGTTGCTCGGGGAGCTCTGCAGGGACGCCAGCGTCGTGTGGGCGTTGGTGGCGGTGCTGCCGAAGAAGCTGTGCATGTGCGACGCGCCGGGAAGTCCGGGGAAGACGATCGGGTCGTCGGGCAGACGGTGGCTGAACGGGCAGTCGGCGAGGAACTCCGCCACCCGGACGACCGCCGCGGACGAGCCGGCGGCCTGCGGGGTGTGCAGGACGAGGGACGTGCCCAGAAGCGCCAGCAGTGTGGTCATCAGGGTCAGCGGGCGTAACCGGCGTCGGAGGCCGGCCGGGGAGAGTACCGGGTGCATGGGTGACTCCTTCGGGAGGTCCCCGGTACCGCTCGCGCGAGCCGTACCGGGGTGCGGTGGAGTTACTGGTAGACGCGTACGTAGTCGACGAGCATCTGCTTGGGGAGACCCGTGCTCGCGTCCGGCGGTCCTGGCCAGTCGCCGCCTACCGCGAGGTTGAGGATGATGTAGAAGGGATGATCGAAGACCCACGGGCCCCGCGTCGCCTCGACCTGGTCCTTGCTGACGGTGAAGACGGTCCGGCCGTCCAGGGTGTAGACGATGCCCTTGCTGTCCCAGTTGGCCGCCCAGACGTGGAAGTCGTCGGAGAAGTCCGCGCCTGTCGGCAGCGTGTACGGGCTGCCGACACCGCCGCCGCCGTTGTAGGCGGGTGCGTGGACCGTCGAGTAGGCGGTCTTGACGTCCTTGCCGAGCACTTCCAGGATGTCGATCTCGCCGTTGTACGGCCACGGCCTGCCGGTGAGGAAGTCGGCGCCCATCATCCAGAACGCCGGCCACAGGCCGTTGCCCTTCGGGACCTTGACGCGGGCCTCGACCCGGCCGTAGGTGAAGGTGAACCTGCCGCCGGTGTTGATCCGGCCCGAGGTGTACTGGCAGGTCCCGCCCGGGCACACCGACCCGGGGGTGGCCTCCTGCCGTGCCGTGATGGCGAGGTTGCCGTTGCCGTCCATGGCGGTGTTGTTGGGGTTGTAGTACTCCAGCTCGTTGTTCGGGCCGGTTCCCGGGTCCTGGGTCCACTTGGCCGCGTCGGGTCTGGTCCCCGCCGCGCCGTTGAACTCGTCACTCCAGACGAGCCTTGGCAGGTTGGCCGGGTCGGGCGGGAGCGGCGGCGGGGTGATGGGGGCGCCGCCGGTGCCGTAGACCTGGAACTCCCACAGCGAGTAGCCGTACTGGGTGGAGCGCTGGGTGCCGTACATCCGCACGTAACGGCCGGATCCGTTGACCGCCAGCGCCTGGTCGCCGCCGGTGCCGGTGGTCGTGGAGTAGATCGGCGTCCAGGTGGTGCCGTTGGGGGAGGTCTGGATCTCGAAGGCCCTGCCGTAGGCGGTCTCCCACCTCAACGACACCTGCGTGATGGTCGCGGTGGCGCCGAGGTCGACCTGGATCCACTGCGGATCGGCGAACCCGCTGGACCAGCGGGTGCCCGCGTCGCCGTCGACGGCCGCCGACGCGGGGAAGGCCACGTTCTCCGCGGACGAGGCGGTCACCGTCCTGCCCTGGGACAGCAGGGTGTCGGCGGCGGAGGCGGGCCTGACGGCGAGACAGGATGTGACGAGGGTGACGGCCGCGGCGATCATCAGGGCCACCCGGCGGCCGGGACTTCGAAGCGAGGGCATGGCGTCTCCTCGGGGCGGGGGGTGCGTACCGGTACGGTTCGGGGAGCGCTCTCTCAAGCAGAGAGCGCTCTCGTCCGACAAGGCCTGTCAAGTATCCGTTCAACCAGCAGGAAACGGGCTGTACATGATCCGGAAACCGACCGCTGATTCAGGGAGCGTTCCCACAAAACCGTTTGTACTGTTACCCGACGCCATGAGCTGCGATCAAGAAGATCTTTTCCTGGGAGCGTTTTCCCGGATTCCTCCGCGGGCCGACGGGAGGGAGAGCCCGATTCCGTTCGTGTCATTGACAGAAATCTCACCTCTCATCACCCTTTGTGAGGGAGCGCTCTCTTCATGATCATCGATTAGGCTTCTTGGAGGTGGCACCGCACGTTCCGGCACCACCGGCCGACCGGCGGTACGGACTGTGGGAGAGGCACATGAGACGACCCACCCTGGAGGCTGTCGCCACCCGGGCCGGCGTGTCCAAGTCGACGGTCTCCAGGGTGGTGAACGGCGAGCCGACCGTCGCCTCGGACATCCGCGATCTGGTCATGCGGGCGGTGAACGAGCTGGGCTACGTCCCCAACCCGGCGGCGCGCAGCCTGGTGACCCGGCGTACCGACTCCATCGCGGTGATCGTCTCCGACCCGCCGGCCGGGCTCGTCTCCGACGACCCGATGTTCTCCACGGTCGTGCGCGCGGCCGGCCGCGAGTTCGAGGCGGCGGGCAAGCAGGTGGTGCTCATGCTCGCGGGCTCGGATGACGCCCGCGTGCGGGCCAGGCAGTTCGTGGCCGCCCGGCACGTGGACGCGGTCATGCTCGTGTCGATGCACGGCGCCGACCCGCTGCCGGCCGCGCTCGCCACGACGGGCGTCCCGCTCGTCTCACACGGCAGGCCCGCCTTCTGGGGAGCCACGCCCTGGGTCGACAACGACAACGTCGGCGGCGCCGCCCAGGCGGTGCGGCACCTGCTGGAACGAGGGCGGCGCAGGATCGCCACCATCAGCGGGCCGCTGGACATGTCCGCGGCCCAGGACCGGCTGGGCGCCTACCGCGAGGTGCTGAGCGAGACCGGGCGGCGCTCGATCGTGGCCATCGGCGACTTCACCCGGATCTCCGGAGCCGAGGCCATGGCGCAGCTGCTGGAGGACGACCCCGCGCTGGACGCGGTGTTCGCCGCCAACGACCTGATGGCGATCGGCGCCATGCGGGCGCTGCGCCGGGCGGGCCGGCGGGTGCCCGACGACGTGGCGGTGGTGGGGTTCGACGACATCGAGGCGGCCCTCTACACCGACCCCCCGCTCACCACGGTGCGCAGCCCGATGGGCGAGCAGGCCGCCGCCTCCGCCCGCCTGCTGCTCGGCCTGCTACGAGGCGAGGACGCCGCCCCGGTGATCCTCCCGACCCAGCTCGTGGTCAGGGAGTCCAGCTAGCCGCCGGGAATCGAAGGAGTTCCCGCGGGCGCGGTGCGACGTTCGTCGGCATCACCGCCGGATGCGGAATCCGCCTCGGCTCCTAGCGGGCTCCGGCCAGGAGCTTCTCGGTGGCGACAAGGCGCACGCAGGTGGTCAGGCCCAGGATGGCCGACTCCAGTTCCTCCGGCTCGGGGTAGGTGGGGGCGATGCGGATGGTGCTGTCGCGGGGGTCGTTCCCGTACGGGTGGGTGGCGCCCGCGGGGGTCAGCGCGATGCCCGCCTCACCGGCCCGCCTCACCACCTCGCGCGCGCAGCCCTCCAGCACGTCCAGGCTGATGAAGTAGCCGCCCGAGGGGGTGGACCAGGTCGCCAGGCCGGTGCCGCCCAGTTCCTTGGCGAGGATCGCCTCGACCACGTCGAACTTCGGCCGGAGCAGTTCCCGGTGCCGGCGCATGTGCTCGGCCAGGCCGTCGGCGTCGCGGAGGAACTCCACGTGACGGAGGTGGTTGATCTTGTCAGGGCCGATGGTGCGCTTGGCGGTGTGTCCGAGCAGCCAGGCCACGTTGGCCGGGGAGGAGCCGAAGAAGGAGACGCCGGAACCGGCGAAGGTGACCTTCGAGGTGGAGCCGAAGACGAAGACGCGGTCGGGGTTGCCGCTCTCCGCGCACAGCGCCAGGATGTCGGCGATCTCCGCCGGGGTGTCGGTGAGGTGGTGCACGGCGTAGGCGTTGTCCCAGAAGATCCGGAAGTCCGGGGCCGCGGCCGGCATGGCGGCCAGCCGCCGCACCGTCTCGTCGCCGTAGGAGACGCCGCTGGGGTTGCTGTACTTGGGCACACACCAGATGCCCTTGACCTGGGGGTCTTCCCGCACGAGACGCTCCACGACGTCCATGTCCGGCCCCTCGGCGTTCATCGGCACACCGATCAGCTCGATGCCGAACCGCTCGCACAGGGCGAAGTGGCGGTCGTAACCGGGAACCGGGCACAGGAACGCGACCCGCGGCTCGTCGGCCCAGCGGCGCTCGGCACCGGGCAGCCTGCCGAGCAGGGCGTGCACTATCGAGTCGTGCATCAGCGAGAGGCTGGAGTTGTCCGCGGCGACGAGCTGGGCGGCGGGCACCTGCAGGGGTCCGCTGAAGATCTCCCGGAGCTCTGCCAGGCCCTGGAGGCCGCCGTAGTTCCGGCAGTCGGTGCCGTCCGCGGCGGTGTGGCCGCCGGGCAGGTCCAGCAGGGCCTCGGAGAGGTCGAGCTGGCGCGCCGACGGCTTGCCGCGCGTGAGGTCGAGGGAGAGACCGCGCCGCACCAGTGCGTCGTAGTCCCACTGGGCGGCGTCCCGCTGGGCGGTCAGCTCGTCGATGGTCAGTGCCGAGAGTGCCGGAGAGGTCACGGGAGTGTTCCTTCGCCTGCTGGTCGGGATCGGCTCCAGAGGCGGCCGGCGACCGACTGGGAAGACGGTGAAGGGACGGCTCCGAAGGTGACCGGTGTCGGTTCCAAAGGATAGAAGATCTCACCGCGCGACCGCTTCCGACCGGTCCACCGGAGGTCACCGGCACTGGGCGAGCATGACCCTCTTGTCGGCACGGGTGACCGGCAGGTGGTACTTCAGGGCCACCTGGGCGAAACGGACCACATAGGCGCAGCGGACCCCGCGCCTGGGGGGAAGCCAGGAGGCCGGTCCCGATCCGCCCTTGGCCTCGTTGGCGTCGCCGTACACCGGAAGGAGGTTGAGCGGGTCGTTGGCGATGCGCATCCGCTTGGACCGCGACCAGCGGGAGGCCCCCATCCGCCACTCGTAGGAGAGCGGGACCACGTGGTCGACCTGGATCTCGTCGGAGCGCTTCTTGCTCCAGTGCACGGTCCGGCCGGTGTAGGGATCGCGCAGCCGCATGGAGACGACCACGCAGCCGGATCCGCGACGGTAGCGCACCTCCTCGCCGTCGCGGGCCAGCAGGTCGTCGCGGGTACGGCAGCCGTTGCGCGCGTACGGCACGCCACTGGCGGTGTCGGCCCAGTTCGCACCGAACCTGGCCCGGCTGTAACCGGCCTTCGACCCCATCCGCCCGACCCGGAGCCCGCTGATCAACCTGACCGCGGCGCTCCGGTCTCCGGCCGACCTGACGGGTGCCAGCCCGGGTCGCAGACCGTCCGGGTTGTCCAGTGGCACGACCCTCGCCGGCGCGGCCCTCGCACGCGTGTCGTCGTGCGTCGACAGTGAGAAGAGCATCGCGGCGCCCAGCACCACGGCGACCACCCCCCGCGCGCCCACCCGTACCTCCAGAAGGGTCTACCGGCCCGTTCTTGACCGATTCCCGGGAATCGGTTGGTTGACACGGGAGTGTCCGCGGGTTGAGACCCGGCCGGTCAGGGCTGGAAGCGGTAGCCCATGCCCGGCTCGGTGAGCAGATGGACCGGGTGTGCGGGATCGCGCTCCAGTTTCTTGCGCATCTGGGCCATGTACTGACGCAGGTAGTTGGTCTCCTTGTGGTAGGAGGAGCCCCAGACGTCGTTCAGCAGGCGGCGCTGGGTAATGAGCTTGCCGGGGTTGCGGACCAGTATCTCCAGCAGGCGCCACTCGGTGGGGGTCAGCCGCACGCCACCCGAGACGGTCCTGCCCGCCAGGTCCACCTCGTGCTCACCGATCACGCACCGGGCCGGCTCCTCCTCGGGAACCGAGACGCGGCGCGACACCGCGCGGATCCGGGCGAGCAGCTCGTCGACGCCGAACGGCTTGGTGACGTAGTCGTCCGCGCCCGCGTCCAGGGCCTCCACCTTGTCACGGCCCTCGGCCCGGCCGGACAGCACGATGATCGGGACGGCGGTCCAGCCGCGCAACCCGTGGATGACGTCCACCCCGTCCATGTCGGGCAGGCCGAGGTCGAGCACCACCAGGTCGGGGTGCCAATCCGCGGCCTGGCGCAGGGCGGCGGCGCCGTCGGCGGCCACGGCCACCTCGTACCGGCGGGCGACCAGGTTGATCCTCAGCGCCCGCAGGAGCTGGGGCTCGTCATCGACGACGAGGATGCGCGTCACGGGTCCTCCACGGTTGCGGGCACAGCCGGGGAGAGGCACAGCGCGGACTCCGGCGGCCGATCCCCTCCCCGAAGCCAGGTTACGGCCGGCCAAATATCCGGAGTGGGCACGGGGTCCGGCCGGATCAGAGCCAGTTACGCTTCTGGAACGCCCGGTAGAGCAGGATGGTGCCCACGACGATCAGGGCCGTGGACACCCAGAACCCGATCGGCTGCCCGAAGCCGGGGTAGGGCACGTTCTGCCCGTAGAAGCCGGTGATCATCGTAGGTACCGCGATGATGGCCGCCCAGCTCGTGATCTTCTTCATGATGTCGTTGAGCCGGAATCCCTGCTGGTTCACCTGGGCCTCGCGGATGTTGCCCACCAGATCCCGCAGCGACTCGCTCCACTCCGCGGTGCGCAGCGTGTGGTCGTAGACGTCCTGGTAGTACGGGGTCAGCCCACGGTCCATGATGTCCTCGCCCCTGCGCAGCAGGCTGCCCACGACCTCGCGCGTCGGCACCGCCAGCCGCCGGAGGCGCACCAGCTTCTTGTGCATGTCGAAGGTCCGGCGCTGGACGTGCTGCATGTCCCGGGAGTTGTTCTGGAAGAGGTCGTCCTCCAGTTCCTCGACCCGGTCGTCCACCACCTGGAGGACCTCGAAGTGGCCGTCCACGATGTGGTCGAGCAGGGCGTGCAGCAGATACGGTGCCCCGAACTTGGCCATGTCGGCGTTGGCGTCCCAGCGCCTGATCACCTCGTCGATGTCGAACTCGGAACTCTCCCTCACGGTGACCAGGGCGTTCCTGGTCATGAAGATCGAGATCTCGATGAAGTCGAGCTCATCCTCCGCGAGCCTCGTCGCGTAGACGGTGATGAACAGGTGGCTGTCGTAGGTGTCGAGCTTGGGGCGCTGCTGACTGTGGATCGCGTCCTCGACGGCAAGGGGGTGGAGGCCCAACTCCTCGCTGATCTTCGCCAGGTCCGCCTGCGTGGGCGAGCAGAGGTCGAACCAGACGACGGCCGAGGTGTCTCCCACATGCTCGGAGACGTCGTCGATGGGAAAACCCTCGGCTTCCAGAACCCCGTTGCGGTACAGGCGGGTACGGTCCATGGGCGCCCACCCTAGACCTGTGGTGACGGACCTGGAATCCCCGTCGGATCCACATCTTCGGACCTCGTGCCCGGCCGGGTGAATCGGATCACCCTGTGGCGACGACGCCGGGGCGTCCTCCGGCGGACCGGCCGCCGCATTCCCCGGCGGCCACGGGGATTCGAATGAATAATCCCGCCCACCCGGGGCAGCAGTGCATACCACAACAGCCGAAGCCTGAGGTGAGGTCACATGATAGTGCTGGGACTTCTCTTGATCGTACTCGCGGGTGCGACCGTGATCGCGGTCTCCTGGGACGAGACCGCAGCATCGACCACCACCGCGACGTTCACCATGTTCGACCGCGTGATCCAGCTCACCCAGCTGGAGCTCTTCTTCGCGGGTGTGGCCACCGGAGCGGTTCTCCTGCTCGGCCTGGGAATCATGTTCGCCGGGATGCGGCGCTCGTCCGCGCACCGGCGCAGGCTCCGTGCCTCGCGCGCGGAGGCTCGTGACCGTGTCACCCGCCTGGAGGAGGAGAAGCGGGAACTGGAGCGCAAGCTCGAAGCGACCCCCGCCGCTTCCAAGACTCCCCCGGCTCCCGCCACTCCCACGGCTCCTGCGACTCCCGTGGTCGACCGTGACCGTGACGGCGTCGACGACCGCGCCGAGGACACCGCGCCCCATCCCCGGGTCGAGGTGCCCCGCCAGCCCTCCACCGACCAGCTCGTGGCCGGTCGCCACGGGCGCTCGGACCACCGCTAGTCACGTCTCGCCTCAGCCGGGGCGGCCCGCGGGCCGCTTCGGCTGAGGCGTGTCCGGACCGCCGTCGCCACCGCCGACGTTCGCCATGGCCGCGGCCGGCGGGGTTCGGGTGGACCTCCCGCGGCGGTGCAGCAGCGTCATGAGCCCGCCGGCCACGAGTCCCCAGAAGGCGGCGCCGATCCCCAGGAGCGTCAGCCCCGAGGCGGTGACCACGAAGGTGACGATCGCGGCCTCCCTGCCCCCGGGGTCGGCGACCGCGGAGGTGACGGCCGAGGCGAACGCGCCGAGCAGGGCGAGACCGGCGACGGCCTCGATGAGCGACGACGGAGAGAGCAGGGCGAGCGCCGTGGCCGGCCCCGAGCCGATCCCGAGGAGGATCATCGAGGCGCCCGCGCTGACCGAGGCGATCCACCGGCGGGCCGGGTCGGGGTCACCGTCGGGCCCGGCGGCCAGGGCGGCGCTGATCGCCGCCAGGTTCACCGCGTGACCGCCCAGTGGAGCGCCCAGTGTGCTCGCCAGACCGGTGGAGACGAGGATCCCCCGCAGCGGGGGACGGTAGCCGTACCCGGCGAGGACCGCCATGCCCGGCACGTTCTGCGAGGCCATGGTGACCAGGAAAAGCGGGAGCGCGATGCTGACCAGCGCCTGGGCGTTCCAGGACGGGACGGTCACCTCCACTACCGGCCGCACGTCCATCGCCCCCGGCCACGCCCCGGTCAGGGCGATCGCCGTGACGGCGACGAGGAGGGCCACCGGGGTCGCCCATCCTCGGGCGAACCTGCTCAGCAACGCCCAGGCGAGAACGGCGGGGCCGGCCATCAGCGGTACCTCGGCGAGCGCCCTGACCGGCGCCACGCACAGGTCGAGCAGGACCCCGGCGAGCATGGCACCGGCGATCGGGGTGGGGATGGACGCGACCCATCGGCCCAGGACGGGGAAGAGCCCGGCCGCGGTGAGGAGGAGCCCCGAGACCGCGAACGCGCCGACCGCGACGGGGAACCCGCCCTCCACGGTGCCGGTCGCGACCAGTAGCGCCGCCCCGGGCGTGGACCAGGCGATGACGATCGGGACCCGCCGCCGCACTCCCAGCCAGACGGCCAGCACGCCGCCGGCCACGCAGAGCGCGAGCAGCCCTGACGCCGCCTGTCGCTGGTCGGCGCCCACCGCCCTGAGCCCGGCCAGGACCACGGCGAAGGAACTGGCGAAACCGACCACCGCAGTCACCACCCCGGCCAGCACGGGTTGAAGCAGGCGTGTCATCTGTCGGTCCTCACACGAGGGGGCGTCGATCGTTCCGTAAACGGAACAGATCCGGTGCTGCACGATAGCCCCATGAACTCCGAAGCACAACGTCCCCGCCCCGCCGTGGACGGTGACATGGCCGACATCGGGCGGCGGATCCGCCGACTGCGCGAAGAGCGCGGCATCTCCCTGTCCGCCCTCGCCCGCGACGCCGGTGTCGGCAAGGCCACGCTCTCCGGCCTGGAGAACGGCACCCGCAACCCCACGCTGGAAACCCTCTGGGCGATCACCGCCGAGCTCGGCGTCCCCATCACCGCGGCCTTCGCCGCCTCGACGCCGGAGGGCCCGGCCACCGTCCCCGGCGGGAGCGACCACCGGGTCTTCCACGGGACCGCGACGGAGGGGACACTGCTCCAGGTCTTCGAGGACGCGGAGGTCACCTACGAGCTCTACCGGCTGGTGATCCGCGCGGGATCGCCACAGGTCTCGCCCGCGCACCACGAGGGCGTCACCGAGCACCTGACCGTCTTCGCCGGCACGCTCAGCGCGGGACCGGCCGACGCCCCCCTGCGGGCCGGTCCCGGCGAGCACATCTCCTGGCACTCGGACGTTCCGCACAGCTACGCCGCCCTCGGCGACCAGGACGTCCAGGCCGGCCTGCTCATCCGCTACCCGCGCCGCTGATCCCGCGGCCCGCGCGGCCTCCGCCGACGTTCGGCGACCCACTCAAATCCGTAAAATTCCCAAAAAGTAATATTTGCCGTATGACACCACGGTCCACCGCGATTCTCATCTGGGCCGTGGGTGTACTGGCCTACGTCATCGCCGTGTTCCACCGGCAGTCACTGGGCGTGGCGGGCATCGAGGCGGCGGCGAGGCTCGACGTCGGCGCGGCGGGGCTCTCGGTGCTGGCCATGTGCCAGCTGCTGGTCTACGCGAGCATGCAGGTGCCCGTCGGGATGCTGGTCGACCGGCTCGGTTCCAAGCGCATGCTGGTTCTGGGGGCCATGGTGATGGCCTGCGGCGAACTCGTCTTCGCCCTGGCCGAAGGACTGCTGCCGGGGGTCACCGGGCGGACGTTGATCGGCTGCGGGGACGCGATGACGTTCATCAGCGTGATCCGGCTGGTCGGCCTCTCCTTCCCGGCCCACCGCAACCCGCTGATGGTCCAGCTCACCGGCCTGATCGGCCAGCTCGGCGCGATCGCCTCCGCGGTGCCCCTCATCCACTCCCTGCACACCTACGGCTGGACGCCGACCTTCATGGGCGCCGCCGCGCTGGGCGTGCTCTCCGCGTTCCTGCTGGTCACGGTGGTGCGCGATGCCCGCCCCGAGCGCACCGGGGAGTCGCCGGGCCTGAAGGCCGCCTGGGCCGAGCCCGGCACCCGGCTGGGCATGTGGACCCACGCGGCCACCCAGTGCTCGGCCGCGGCCTTCCTGATGCTGTGGGGATATCCCTTCCTGGTCCAGGGCCAGGGGCTGTCCCCCTCGACGGCGGGTGTGCTGCTGTCCACGCTGACCCTGTGCGGCATGGTGTGCGGACCGCTGCTCGGCTACCTCGCCGGGCGGTTCCCCTTCCACCGCTCCCGGATGGTGCTCGTCGTGATCGGCACCACCGCCGGGGCGTGGACCGCCGTACTGGTCTGGCCGGGGCGGGCACCGCTCTGGCTGCTGGTGGCGCTGGTGGTGGTGCTGGCGGCCAACGGCCCCGGGTCGATGATCGGCTTCGACTACGCCAGGACCTTCAACCCGGCCACCCGGATCGGCGTGGCCACCGGCATAGTGAACGGCGGCGGCTTCGTCGCGTCCGTGTCGGTGATCGTTTTGATCGGCGTCACCCTCGACCTGGTGGGCGGGAGCGGCCCGGAGGCCTTCCGATGGGCGTTCGCCACGCAGTATCCGATCTGGGCCCTGGGTGCCGTCCAGGTCATCCGCTACCGGGGCAAGGCGCGCCGCCTGCTCTCCGCCGCCCAGGCGAGCGCGTAGGGCCGGTTGTCTCCCGTCAGACGATCCGGGTGAAGGGCTCGGCGAAGTGGGCCGTGCCGATCATTCCCCGCTCCGCCCTGACCCGGTCGAGCAGCTCCACCCGGGTGGCCGCGGCCAGCTCGGGGTCGTCGTCGTAGAGGTAGGTCACCCGCGGGTTCTCCAGTTGCACCGGATGCAGCACCAGGTCGCCGGTCAGCAGCAGATCACCGAGCTGGACGACCTGATGGCCGGGGGTGTGCCCCGGCGCGAGCAGCACCCGGACGCCCGGCAGCACCTCCGCGCCGCCGGCCACGGCCTGCACCTGTTCGCCCAGCGGCCGGACGACGTGGTCCAGGACCGTCTCGGCCGCCGCGTCGATCTCCGCGCGCTGCAGGACGTACCGGGCGTTGGGGAAGGCCGGTGCCCCCGCGAGCACCGCTCCGCTCGCGTGGTCGCTGTGCAGGTGCGTGATGACCACGGCCTCCACCTCCTCGGGGGCCGTCCCCACCCGGGCCAGCTCCGCGCCCAGCGCGCCGGGCACCGGCGCCCAGCTCGACGCGGGCGAGTCGCTGGGGCCGATGCCCGTGTCGACGAGCACCGTACGGCCCGCCGCGTCGCGCAGCAGGTAGCAGTGGAAGTGCAGGATCCACTCGTCCGGCTCACCGTGGCAGCCACCGGGGAACATCTCCCGCATCGGGCGCCGGATCGAGTCGCCCATCGGCCCCACCGCGTCACACAGCGGGAACACCTCGACCCCGGCCACCGTTGTCGGCCGATGAACCATTCGCCCTCCTGTTCGATTGAGTGGTACCCGCCCTCGTCATGAGGGGACACCGCTCGCATCATAGGAACATTTCATGACAATTCAGCTGCGGCGGAACGCGAGATGATGGAGCGATGCTGGACGATGTCGTCGAACACCTCGCCTGCCCGGTCTGCGGAGGCGCCCTGGCCCTTCACGACCGGGTCCTCGGGTGCGCCCTGGGGCACGGCTTCGACGTGGCCAGGCAGGGATACGTCAGCCTGCTGACCGGGTCACGGGTGCCCGGGACGGCCGACAGCGCGGCCATGGTGGCGGCCAGGGACACCTTCCTCGGCGCCGGTCACTACACCCCCCTTGCCGAAGCGATCGCCGGCGCCTGCCCTGCCGGCGCGAAGGCGGTGGCGGACGCCGGAGCCGGGACGGGCCACTACCTGGCGCGGGTGCTCGGCGAGCTGCCGGGGGCCGTCGGAGTGGCGCTGGACGTCTCCAAGCACGCGATCAGGCGGGCCGCGCGGGCGCACCCCCGGCTGGGGGCGGTGGTGGCCGACGTCTGGAGACCACTGCCGCTGAGAGATGGCACCATAGATGTGCTTCTGAATGTGTTTGCCCCAAGAAACGGGACAGAGTTCGCCCGAGTGCTCAGGGGTGACGGTGAGCTTGTCGTCGTCACACCCACCTCGCGGCACCTCGTACCACTGGTGGAGCGGCTGGGACTTCTGTCGGTGGACGAATCGAAGGAGCGACGGATGGCGGAGAGCCTGAGCGAACACTTCGTCGAGACCGACCGGAGCATCCATGAGTTCGAGATGACCCTGGGGCATGACGCGGTCGAGGCGGTCGTGGGAATGGGGCCCAGCGCCTGGCACATGGATACGGAAGTTATGCGGAGAAAGATCCAAGGACTTCGTGAAATGAGCCCTGTGCAGGCTTCTTTCCGCATGTCTATCTTTAAGCACCGCTCCTGAGCAAGCCGTGCGCTTGACAGCCACCTTCGGGACGCCTGTTACTGATGTGACATTTAGTCCGAAATTCCCGGACATTACTCAAGCAATTACCCGATGAAGACGACATACTGGACCGCAATCCGGCGAGCCCGCGACTGAACGCGTGAAGCTGACGCCTTGACGGAGGGAAGCGCCCTATGAAGGCGGAGGAACGCTGGCAGGCCAGGTTCCGCGCGCCGCGCGCGACGCTGCCTGTGTGGGCGGTCCGGGCTCCCAGCCGGTCCGTCTACCGCAGTAACGCCTCGGGGGCGTGGGAGGTCTACGCCTGGGACCGCGCGGGCGGCTCGACCCGCCAGGTGACCTCACGTCCCAAGGGCACCTCACACGGCGCGCTCGACCCCACCGGGCAGTGGATCTGGTGGTTCGACGACACCGACGGCGACGAGTGGGGCCGGTGGATGCGCCAGCCCTTCTACGGTGGCCCCGACGAGCCGATCGACCTCGACCCCGGTTTCCCCTGCGGCCTCGGGCTCTCGGCGACCGGTGAGGCGGTCGTCGGCATGGCCAGGCCCGGCCGCAGCTTCACCATCCACCTCGTCAGGCCGGGTGAGCCCGCTCGGACGATCTACGAGCACGCCGAGGCCGCCTCCGTCTCCGCCGTCTCCCTGGACGGCTCACTGATCGCGATCAGCCACAGCGAGCACGGCGACGCCCGGCACCCCGCGCTGCGCGTGCTCCGGCGCCACGGCCAGGTCGTCGGCGACCTGTACGACGGTCCCGGCAAGGCGGTTTCCGGCCTGCGCTTCGCACCGCTGTCCGGAGATCGCAGGCTGCTCACCCTGCACGAGCGCAGGGGCCGCCGCGAACCCCTCGTCTGGGATCCCGAGACCGGCGACCAGCGGGAGATCTGGTTGCGCGACCCGGGGGAGATCACCGCCGACTGGTACGGCGACGGCCGTTCGCTGCTCGTCGTGCGGGGTCACCGCGGCCGCACCCACCTGAGCCGCTACGACCTTCCCGGGGGCGGCTTCTTCCCGATCGAGACCCAGCACGGCGTGATCGACGCCGCCGCGCCCCGCCCCGACGGCTCCGTCGAGTACGCCTGGTCCAGCGGGGCACACCCACCGCTGATCCGGTCGACCAACGGCCACATGGTGATGAGCCACGGCGGCCCCACCTCGCCACCGTCGGTCCCGGTCGAGGACGTGGACGTGGAGGGACCCGGCGGCCGCATCCACGCCCTGGTCTCGCGCCCCGAGCGCGGCTCCGGCCCCTTCCCCACCGTCTTCCTGCTGCACGGCGGACCCACCTCGCAGGACGACGACTCCTTCGTGCCGCAGGTGGCCGCCTGGGTGGACCTCGGCTTCGCGGTGGTAAGGGTCAACTACCGGGGCTCCACCGGGTACGGCTCGAACTGGCGGAACGCCCTCAGCGGCGACGTCGGGCACATCGAGCTGGCCGACGTGACCGCCGTCAGGGACACCCTGGTCGACCGCGGCGTCTGCGACCCCGACCGGCTGGTGCTGTCCGGCGCCTCCTGGGGCGGCTACCTCACGCTGCTCGGCCTGGGCACCCAGCCCAAGATGTGGGCGGCGGGCATCGCCACGGTGCCGATCGCCGACCACTCGGCCGCCTACGCGGAGGAGGCGGAGGCGCTGCGCTCCTACCACCGCGCGTTGCTCGGCGGCTCACCGGAGGAACAGCCCGAGCGATACGCGGGCAGTTCCCCGATCACCTACGTCGACCAGGTCGAGGCGCCGCTGCTGATCCTCGCCGGAGAGAACGATCCGCGCTGCCCGATCGGGCAGATCGAGGCGTACGTGGCCAGGCTCGCCGGGCGCGGCCACGAGCACGAGGTCTACCGGTACGACGCGGGCCACGGCTCACTGGTCGTCTCCGAGCGCATCGCGCAGATGTCGGCGCAGCTGGACTTCGCCCGCAGACACGTGAAGACCGACGTCTAGCCCCTGCCCGGCGGGTCCCGCCGTGGCGCGGATCCAGTGGCGAGGGCCCTGTCAGCGTGCTCGCAGCACCACGATCGCCATGTCGTCGGCGCTCGGCTCGGGGGCGAAGTCCTGGACGGCGCGGCGGATCCGCTCGGCGACCGCCCGCGCCGACAGGCCCACGCACTCGGCGAGCAGCTTGGCCAGACCCGCGTCGTCGTCGAGCAGCCGCCCGTCCCTGCGGCGCTCGGTGACCCCGTCGGTCACCGCGAGGAGCACGTCGCCGGGGTCGAGGTGGACGACCTCCGCCTTGAAGGTCGCCTCGGGGAAGACGCCGAGCAGCGACTGGGAGGTCACCACCGTCTCCACGACGCCGCTGGGCCGCAACCGCAGCGCCTCCGGGTGGCCGGCGGAGACCATCGACACGTTCAGACCGCTCGGCCCGGGCGTGATCTCCCCGTGCAGCAGCGTCAGGAACCGGGCACGGTCGCCCTCCTCGAGGATGGCCTGGTTGAGGCGGTCGAGGACGGCGGCCACACCGTACCCCTCCCGGGCGAGCAGGCGCAGGGTGTGGCGGGCCAGGCCGGTGACCGCGGCGGCCTCCGGGCCGGTCCCGCAGACGTCGCCCACCGCGAACCGCCAGGATTTGCCGCCGGCCGCGAACAGGTCGTAGAAGTCGCCGCCGACCTCGTTGGTCTCCCCTGCGGGCTCGTAGACCACCGCGGGATCGAGGCCGGGGATCTCGCCGGGCTCGTCGGGAGGGAGCAGGCTGCGCTGGAGCGCCCGGTTGGCCGCCGCCTGAGTGGCGTACAGCAGGGCGTTGTCCAGGGCGAGGGCGGCGCGGCGGCCGATGTCCTCGGCGTACTGGAGCACGTCCTCGGTGAACCGGTCGGGGCGTCCAAGGCACATCGCGCCCAGCGTGCGCCCACGTGCGAGAAGCGGGATGACCAGCACCTGCGAGTCGGCGAGCTGCATGGAACCACCGGCCTGCGGGATCTGGACGGCGGCGAGTTCCTCCCGGAGCTCGTCGATGCGCCGCTCATCGGTGTGCCAGAGGTAGGCTGGACGCTGCGGGCCGCCGCCGTTGCTCCATGTGTAGACGGCGCACCAGGTGGCCAGCCTCGGCACCACGATCTGCGAGATGATCGCGGGCACCATGTCGGGATCGAGGGTGCCCGCCAGCAGGTCGCTGGCGTCGGCGAGAAAACCCATCCAGATCGGCCCGCGGCTGGGCTCCTCGGCGGTCCACTCCGAGGACGGCCGCCCGGAGGAACCGGGCAGCCGGAGCCTGGCCCAGTGCGTGCGCTGCTGACCGGCGAAGGTGACACCCCACTCCTCCACCGGTACGGACGGGGCGGAGGGGCTCGGTTCGGGGGCCCATTGCTGGCGTACCTCGATCTGCAGCCCGTCGCCCAGGTGGTTCCAGACGACCTCGAAGGGGGCGTCTCCCACCTGCGAGGAAAGCTCGGCCGCCAGCCGCTCGGCGGCCGCGAGCACGGAGACGGCCGCCCAGGCGGTCATCACCTCCACGGTGAACCGCCTGACGGCGGGGACAGCCGTGTGTCCCGGGGTGAAAGTCGCCGCCAGAACGGCGCGAGGAGCACTGGTCACTATTCCGTGACTACCACACTTCTCGTTGACATGGGGTGAATCGAAGGTGGGACTACACATTGCGCACCGTGACAGACTGGGGTGACTCACGGCTGCGCCCCCGGGAGTCAAGGAGGTCATATGACCACGGTCAACACCGTGCCCGACGTCGAGGAGCGACGTTACAGCGAATCGGACCTACGACCGATCCTGCAGACACTCATCACCTGGCGCGACGGCGATTTCCGCCGCCGGGTGCCGCACGCCCCGCCGGGAATCCTCAGCGAGATCCGGCTGCTGCTCAACGAGGTGGCCGACCGCCGCGAGCATCTGGCCAACGAACTGCACAGGGTCCGCCGTGAGGTGGTGAAGGAGGGCCGCTTCGCCGAGCGTCTCACCCCGGGTCCCGGAGTCGGCTCGTGGGCCGAGAGCGTCGATTCGGTCAACTCGCTGATCGACGCGCTCGTCGGCCCGGTCAGCGGAGCGGCGGACGTGATCGACGCGGTGGCCAAGGGCGACCTGTCCCGCCGGATCGACCTCGACCGCGCTGCCAGAGGTGAGGTGCGCCGCCTCGGCAAGGCGATCAACGGCATGGTCGACCAGCTGTCGCTGTTCACCTCCGAGGTCACCCGCGTCGCCCGCGAGGTCGGCACCGAGGGCCAGCTCGGCGGCCAGGCGCAGGTGCGCGGGATGGCGGGGAGCTGGCGCGACCTCACCGAGGCCGTCAACACCATGTCCAGCCGCGTCTCGGCGCAGGTCCGCGACATCGCGGCGGTGACCACCGGAGTCGCACGGGGCGACCTTAGCCGCAAGGTCACCGTCGACGCGGTCGGCGAGATGTTCGAGCTGAAGAACACCGTCAACACCATGGTCGACCAGCTGCTGGCGTTCGCCGAGGAGGTCACCCGCGTCGCCCGCGAGGTCGGCACCGAGGGCCAGCTCGGCGGCCAGGCGCAGGTGCGCGGCGTCTCCGGCGTCTGGAAGGACCTCACCGACAATGTCAACGTGATGGCGGGAAACCTGACCACCCAGGTCCGGGCGATCGCCGCGGTGTCCACGGCGGTGGCCCAGGGCGACCTGTCCAAGAAGATCACCGCGGACGCCCAGGGGGAGATCCTCCAACTCAAGGACACCCTCAACACCATGGTCGACCAGCTGTCGATGTTCGCCGACGAGGTCACCCGCGTCGCCCGCGAGGTCGGCACCGAGGGCCAGCTCGGCGGCCAGGCCCGGGTCCGCGGCGTCTCCGGCGTCTGGAAGGACCTCACCGACAACGTCAACTCCATGGCCAACAACCTGACCTACCAGGTCCGCAACATCGCCGAGGTCACCACCGCCGTCGCCAACGGCGACCTGACCCGCAAGATCGACGTGAACGCCCAGGGCGAGATCCTCGCCCTGAAGACCACCATCAACACCATGGTCGACCAGCTCTCCTCCTTCGCCTCCGAGGTGAGCCGGGTCGCCCGCGAGGTCGGGTCGGAGGGCCAGCTCGGCGGCCAGGCGCAGGTGCCCGGTGTCTCCGGCACCTGGAAGGACCTCACCGACAACGTCAACGTGATGGCCAACAACCTGACCACCCAGGTGCGTCAGATCGCCGCGGTGTCCACGGCGGTGGCCCAGGGCAACCTGTCCAAGAAGATCACCGCGGACGCCCAGGGGGAGATCCTCCAACTCAAGGACACCCTCAACACCATGGTCGACCAGCTGTCGATGTTCGCCGACGAGGTCACCCGCGTCGCCCGCGAGGTCGGCACCGAGGGCCAGCTCGGCGGCCAGGCCCGGGTCCGCGGCGTCTCCGGCGTCTGGAAGGACCTCACCGACAACGTCAACTCCATGGCCAACAACCTGACCTACCAGGTCCGCAACATCGCCGAGGTCACCACCGCCGTCGCGTCCGGCAACCTGACCCGCAAGATCGACGTGAACGCCCAGGGCGAGATCCTCGCCCTGAAGACCACCATCAACACCATGGTCGACCAGCTCTCCTCCTTCGCCTCCGAGGTCACCCGCGTCGCCCGCGAGGTCGGCTCCGAAGGCCAGCTCGGCGGCCAGGCCCGGGTCGAAGGCGCCGAGGGCATCTGGAAGCGCCTCACCGAGAACGTCAACGAACTCGCCGCGCGTCTCACCACCCAGGTGCGTGCCATCGCCGAGGTCACCACCGCCGTCGCCACCGGCGACCTGACCCGCTCCATCACCGTCGACGCCGAAGGCGAGATCGGCGAGCTGAAGGACAACATCAACATGATGGTGGCGGTGCTGCGCGACACCACCACCGCCAACCAGGAACAGGACTGGCTGAAGTCCAACCTGGCCAGGATCTCCCGCCTCATGCAGGGCCATCGCGACCTGATGGAGGTCGCCAAGCTCATCATGAGCGAGCTGACCCCGCTGGTGTCGGCCCACTACGGCGCCTTCTACCTCGCCGAACCCACCGGCGACCACGACCTGCACCTCATCGCCGGATACGGCGTACGCTCCGGCAGCGGCCCCCGGCAGCGGTTCGCCACCGGCGAGGGCATCGTGGGCCAGGCCGCGCTGGAGGGCAGGGGGATCATCCTCGGCAACGTGCCCGCCCGCTACCTGACCGTCGACAGCGGTCTCAGCACCTCCACGCCCGCACAGATCGTCGTGCTGCCGGTACTGTTCGAGACCCAGGTGCTCGGCGTGCTGGAGCTGGCCTCGTTCAGCGAGTTCAGCGAGATCCACCACGACTTCCTGAACCAGCTCGTCGAGACCATCGGTGTCACGATGAACACGATCATCGCCAACTCCCGTACCGAGGACCTGCTGACCGAGTCGCAGCGTCTCACCACCGAGCTGCGGGAGCGTTCCGACGAGCTCCAGCGCCAGCAGGAGGAGCTGCGCCGCTCCAACGCCGAACTGGAGGACAAGGCGGCGCTGCTGGCCAAGCAGAACCGGGCCATCGAGATCCAGAACTTCCAGATCGAGCAGGCCCGGCGCACGCTGGAGGAGCGCGCCGAGCAGCTCGCGGTCTCCTCGCGCTACAAGTCCGAGTTCCTCGCCAACATGTCCCACGAGCTGCGCACCCCGCTGAACAGCCTCCTCGTGCTGGCCAAGCTGCTCACCGAGAACGCCGACGGCAACCTCACCGCCCAGCAGGTGGAGTTCGCCAGGACGATCCACGGCGCCGGGTCGGCCCTGCTCCAACTGATCAACGACATCCTCGACCTGTCGAAGGTCGAGGCGGGGCGGATGGACATCCATCCCCAGCAGATCTCCCTGCCCAAGCTCGTCGACTACTTCGAGGCCACCTTCGCCCCGCTGGCCCAGGACAAGGGCCTGTCGTTCACCGTCGAGGTCGACCCGTCGATACCGCAGGAACTCCGCACCGACGAGCAGCGCCTCCAGCAGGTGCTGCGCAACCTGCTCTCCAACGCGATCAAGTTCACCCCCAAGGGTGAGGTACGGCTGCGCGTGATCCACGCCGGTCGCTCCGTCGCCTTCGTGGACGACACCCTGCGCGGTGCCGACGGCATCCTGGCCTTCGAGGTGGTCGACACCGGCATCGGGATCGCGTCGGACAAGCTGGAGGTCATCTTCGAGGCGTTCCGCCAGGCCGACGGCACCACCAGCCGGAAGTACGGCGGGACGGGTCTGGGCCTGTCCATCTGCCGCGAGATCGCCCGCCTGCTCGGCGGCGAGATCCACGTGATCAGCAAGGTCGGCGAGGGCAGCACCTTCACCCTCTACCTGCCACCGTCCTACGGCGGCCCGCTGGCCTCACGTGACGGCGGGGCGAGCGCCCCCAGTTCCTCCCCCCGCAACCCGGCGCTCATCGGCGTGCTCGAAGGCTCCGACGACCTGCCGGAGCTGGCGCGGGGCGACGACATGCCCCTGCCGCACTTCCCCCCGCAGGGCGAGGGCAAGCCGTGGAAGGGCGAAGACCCGCTGACCGGGGCGAAGATCCTGATCGTGGACGACGACATCCGCAACGTGTTCGCACTGACCAGCGTGCTCGAACGCTACGGTTCCACGGTGATCTACGCGGAGAACGGCCGCGAGGGCATCGAGCAGTTGGAACGTAACGAGGACGTCGCCCTCGTCCTGATGGACATCATGATGCCGGAGATGGACGGCTGGGCCACCACCTCGGCGATCCGCCGGATGCCCCAGTTCGCGGACCTGCCGATCATCGCGCTGACCGCTAAGGTCATGCGAGGCGACCGGGAGAAGAGCATCGCATCCGGCGCCTCCGACTACGTGCCCAAGCCCGTAGACGTCGACCGCCTGCTGGAACGGCTACGCGGCTGGCTGACCAGGGGCAAGCCGACCGGTGACTCCGACGAAGGCGTGTGATCGATGCCTGACAGAGCCAAGATCCTCCTGGTGGACGACCGGGAGGAGAATCTGATCGCGCTGGAAGCCATCCTCAGCTCACTCGATCTGGTACCGGTCCGGGCGAAGTCCGGGGAGGAGGCGCTGAAAGCCCTGCTCGGCACGGAGTTCGCGCTGATCCTGCTCGATGTCCGGATGCCGGGCATGGACGGGTTCGAGACGGCGGCCCACATCAAGCGTCGCGAGCGCACCCGTAACATCCCGATCATCTTCCTCACCGTGGTCGACAGCGCGCCCGACTACGCCTTCCGCAGCTACGCGGCGGGCGCCGTCGACTACCTCACCAAGCCTTTCGACCCGTGGGTGCTCCGGGCCAAGGTCGCGGTGTTCGTGGAGCTCTACAACATGAACCGCAGGATGGCCGAGCAGGCCGCCATGCTCCGCGACCGCCTCTCCGCCGAGCTACCGCCCGGCGAGGCGGACGAGCAGGCGACCGTGCTGCCCGAGCTGTCCAAGCGCCTGACCGCGGTCGAGAACGAGCTCGCCCGGGTCACCGAGCTGGCGCGCAAGAACGGCTCCCCCGGCCTGGTAGGCCCGATATCCGACCTGACCAGCCGCCTCAGCCACCTGCGCGCCGGCTTCGACGCCCTCACCTGACCGGGCGGCGGAGCGCGAACCTCAGCGGCGGGCGCGCTCCAGGGCGTCCCAGAAGCCGCGGCGCAGGGCGTGGCGGACCTCGTCGTGCAGGAGGAAGTCGATCGGCAGCGAGGAGCCCTGGAGCAGCCGTGCCTCCAGGTCTGAGGGCATCCGGGGCTTACGGGCGAGAACCGCCTCCAGCCACAGGGCGGGGGCGTCCTTGGCGACGGACTCGCCGAAGTCGTGGCCTTCCTTGTGCGCGGCCTTCACCGCGTCGGAGAGGGTCGTCGCGGCACCGTTCCCGGTGCTCTGCGTCGGCACGGGGGCCGGCTGAGGGCCGGTGTAGGCGCCCATCTGCGACGCCTGGTGACTCGGCATGCCGCCGGTGTTGCCCAGCGAGTACTGCGGGGCGGACGGCAGCGGGCCGGTCGAGCCGTTGGCGGCCGCGTGCGACGGCGTGGGAGCGGGCGAGAGCGGCGGTGCCGGGGGGGGCGAGGCGGCCGGGGCGGCCGGTGTGACCGGGGTCGCCGGGGACTCCTGGGGGTAGCTCGGATAGGCGGAGGGCAGCGCGTGCTGGGCATGCGCCGCGCGGGATGCCTGGACCGCGGGGACCGGGCTGGTGGCCGGGCCGGCCACCGGGGGGCCGTTGCCGCCGCGGGTCGCGACGGGGTGGCCGTTGGTACCGTGCTGGCGGCCGTTGGCCGCCAGGGGAGGCGCCTCGTCGCCGATCAGGCTGACGTGCGGCCGCAACTGGCCGGCACCGACCTCGATCAGGTCGTCGCACTCCTGGCGGAGCGTGCGGGAGACGGCCCAGCTGCCGTCGGCGCTGACGTGCACCACGGTGACCCGGATACCGAGATCCTGGGCGTCGCAGACGACCTGCGCCAGGTCCTCGTCGCCACTGACCACGACCGCGTCGCAGACCGCGCCGTTGCGGGCCAGCGTCATCAGGTCACGGTGAACCTGGGCGTCGACGCCCTCGCGGCGCCCGGGGCGGATGCGCGACAGGCGGAGCTTGAGGCCGGGGATGTCGGCCAGCGTG
Source organism: Streptosporangium sp. NPDC049644 (assembly GCF_040675205.1). Classification (NCBI taxonomy): domain Bacteria; kingdom Bacillati; phylum Actinomycetota; class Actinomycetes; order Streptosporangiales; family Streptosporangiaceae; genus Streptosporangium; species Streptosporangium sp. NPDC049644. The sequence continues at coordinate 57,385 of NZ_JBFAOJ010000050.1, forward strand.
TCGTGCTCGGGAGTGCGCCGCCCCTCCACCGTCGCCTCGTACCAGTAACAGCGGAGCAGCGGCAGGCCGGTACGCTCTCTCGACAGCTTGTCGAGCAGTTGGAGCAGCCCCGGGTAATCCCAGGAGACCGCCTCGCGGTGGCGGGTTCCGTGCACCGCCATCGCGCCGTCGGACAGCAGGTAACCGGCGTCCACGAACAGCGCGCAACGATCCACCTGACACCGCCCTTCCTACGTGGCCCGATCCTCTGGCTCAGACAAGCCCGAAAGAGCCCAGACAGACGGCCCTTCCTCAGGGTAATCAAGCGGCTGACCGTCCGAGGGTGAATCCCGACGATTCCACCCGCGCTCGACCATACGCCGGACCGTTTACGCAGACCGTACCAGTTTGTCCCGTTCGTCAACCCCCTCCGCAGGGTGCTATACGCCATCCGTCTCCGAGGTCCCGCACCGCGTCCGCCGTACGGAGGGCCGGCCTTCTCGAAGGCGCCTACGAGACGGCCCGCACGCTCACCGCCGCCGCACCGAAAAGCAGGACGTCCTGGTGCGTGCTGAGTTCCAGCACCGGAGCGCGGCCGAGGCGTGCCCGGAAGCGGTCCACGTCCGTGCCGAAGGTCGCGCGGGCGCCCCTCGCCCCGGTGGCGGATCCGTCGAAGGGATTGCGCGGGTCCCGTCCCCCTCCGGCGGGCCTGAGGGTCCGGCCGGCGAGCCTCACCCGATCACCCACGACGCCCGCGTCACCCTCCCAGGTCACCAGAGCCACCTTCGCGGGCGCGCCGGCGGGCGTCAGACCCCCGAGCGGTATCCGCATCGAACGACGCCCCCGCTCCAGCACCGTCGCGGTGTCGACCACGACGGTCTGGCTGTACGGTCTGCGCGGGTCGGCCACGATGATCACCAGGCTCCACCCGGCATGGCGCGAGACGCCCGGCCTCGTCGAGGCGTCGGCCACCCAGTACGTCCCGCGTACCCTGCCCAGCAGCCGCGTCACATCGGCGAACGCCTGGTAGCCCCGCCCCACGGGCAGCTCTCGCTCCACCACCCGCGCGGCCCTGACCTGCCGGTACTCCGTCTCCCCCGGCACCTTGAGCTTGATCCGCCCGCTGGGGGGCGCGCTCGCCGACCAGTAGAGCCCCGCCCAGACCACCTTGCCGGCCGCCGGCAGCACGAGCCGGGCGGCGCTCGAGGAGCTCGTCGACGGATCCCCGTCACGATCGAGGGGACGCATCTCCCAGCTGTTGTTGTCGCGCCGGCCGCCCTGCCCCGAGCGGGCCGCCTCGCACCCGGGCTCCGAGGGCGCGCAGCTCAGCAGGGTGTTGCCGATCGCGGAGACGGCCACCCGGCCGTCGGTGGCGAACCGCGCCGGAGCGCCCTCCGCCCGTACGCCGCCGCGCGACCTGGCGGTCACCCGCGTCCCCGCCGTGGAGACCGTGACCGAGGGCACCGCCCCGTAGGCCGCGTCGTCCGACACCAGGACTCTCAGGAAGACCGCTGTGGCCCGGCCCGCCGGCAGCGGGCCGCGGACGCACCGGGCACCTCTCCGCCACGCCCGGCAGGACCAGCCGTCGACCGTGCCGACCGGCGTGACGGCACCGACGGAGTGTCCCCCGCGGGATCCGGAGGGCAGCGTCACGCCTCGCGGCAGCCCGACGTAGGCGACGACCTCCTCGCTCTGCCCACGACCCGCGTTGCGCAGCCGCACCGCCACGATGCCGGCCTCGGACCTGATCAGGGCACCGAGCGCGTCGATCCTGGCCACCAGGCGGGGCGCGAGCCAGGAACCCGTCCGGTCGTCCTGCCCCGTTCCCGTCGGCCCCGGCCCGGTCCCGGCCGGCTCGCCGGCGCCGGCCCCGCCGCTCTCACCTCCGGACGCCTTCGGCGGCCCGGAGGGCGTCGGTACGACGCCTGGGAGCGCCGGGGCCATGACGATCGGCTCGGAGGCCGCGCTCGGCGGGGGCGCGGGCTCCGAGCCCGATACCAGCACGAGCGCGGCCGCCGTCGCGACCGCGGTGGTGACCGCACCGGCCACGACGGCGCGTCGCACGGATCGGGGAGCCCGCCGCCAGCGGCCGGGCAGTCCGCCCCCCGTCGTGACGCCCATCCTGCCGAGCGCCGCCAGGTAGGCGGGGAACACGGGACCGACTATGAGCGGGCCGATGACGGATCGGATGCTCCGGCCGATGCCGGTCAGCTCCGTGAGCACCGCGCGACAGCCCGAGCAGCCCTCCAGATGCTCGTCCACGATCCTGCCCTGTTCCCTGGTCAGGCCGCCACGGATGTGGTGACCCAGCCTGGCCAGTGCGGGCCGGCACTCGGGCGCGGTCGTCTCGGCCAGATGAATGCGCAGGCACGCCTGGCGCATCCCCTCCCGCGCCCGGTAGGCGAGCGCGGCCGCGCCGTTCACCGTCAGGCCGAGCAGGAGTCCGGTGTCGTCGGGCCTGGCCCTCTCGACCTCGGCGTGCCACAGGACGAGCTGCCACCTCTCCGGCATGGACGAAAAGGCCCTGGCCACCGGCGAGCCCTCCAGACCCGCCGCGCCCGCGGTGTCGCCGACGGTACGGCGGAGGGCGGTGAGCAGGTGGACGCGGAACGCCTGCTCCGGGCCGTCTCCCTGGTCGATCACCTGGTGGACCGCCGCGAACGTCTCCTCGACGACGCCCTCGACCCTGCTCTCGGCACCGCTCTCGCCCCTGCTCTCGGCACCGAGGAGCAGGCGGGCCAGCGCGTACGCCGCGGGAGCGTGCCGCTGCTGGAGCACTCGGTAGGCGGCCACGTCGCCGTTCCTGGCGGCGGCCAGCAGTTCGGCATCGCCTTGAGATGTTTTCGCACTCATTGTGACCTCGCCATTACCCGGAGTTGCCTGCCGGATGATCCCGCAGTCCGCGCCGCGCGTAAACCCGGATCGCACTTTTGCCATCCGGCGGCCGGATCGGCGCCGCTCCCCGGTGGCCCCGGATCGGGCCGCCTTCCGGACCGCCCTAACCTTGGTGCCATGAGCGATCGCGAGAACCTGCTGGCAGAGATCAAGGGCAAGGGTGTGGTGCACGGCAAGGTCGTGTTGTCCTCGGGCAGAGAGGCCGACTTCTACGTGGACATGCGCCGGGTGACCCTCGACGGGCAGGCGGCGCCGCTGGTGGGGCGGGTCATGCTGGACCTCACCGAGGATCTCGGCTACGAGGCGGTCGGCGGGCTGACGCTGGGCGCCGACCCGGTGGCGACCGCCATGCTGCACGCGGCGGCCGCGCGGGGCAGGACGCTCGACGCGTTCGTGGTGCGCAAGGCACAGAAGGCCCATGGCATGCAGCGCCGGATCGAGGGGCCGGACGTGGCGGGGCGGAGGGTGCTGGCGGTGGAGGACACCTCCACGACCGGCGGATCCCCGCTGACCGCGGTGGAGGCGTTGCGGGCTGCGGGTGCCGAGGTCGTGGCGGTCGCCACGATCGTGGACCGGGGAGCCTCCCGGGCGATCGCCGACGCCGGGCTGCCGTACCGGACCGCCTACACCCTGGCCGACCTCGGCCTGGAGTAGCGGATCGACCGGTGCCCGGCGGGCCTGCCGCGGGAAGGCCCGGTTTCGGTCACCGCGGCACGCCTGGCGAGGTGCCGTCCTGCCGATCCTCGCCACGGCGAGGATCCACGGGGCACTACCGGTTTCGGGAGACCGTGAACTCCTGGCGTTCCCCCGCCTCGCCAGGAGCACGGACGACCCCGTTCACCTGGACCCGGACCGCGGCGGAGTCGGCCAGCACGACGTCGACCTTGGGGTCGAAGGACTGGAACTGCTCGCCCTCGGCCATCTCCCGGTCGAGCAGCACATCACCCCCGGTGACCTTCAGGAAGACCGTGGGGCAGTGCTCCCGCAGGCACTCGACGAGAACCGTCGGCACCCGCTCGGCGGAGGCGGAGGCGCTCGGAGAGACGTCCGCCTGGGACGTGCCGGTGGCCGGTGCGGCCGACGGGTCCGGCTCGGCGCCGGAGCCGAGACTGCCGATCAGCGAGAGGATCCCGACCACGATCAGGACGACGAGCGCCAGCGCCGCCAGTCCGGCGAGGACCAGGCGGGCGATACCCATAGGGTCAGACCTGTGGCGTCCCACACTGTGGAGATTAGCGGTTCGTGAGGATATTTCACGACAGACCCGGTGTATCAGCCTCGAAGCCCCGGAATCCTAGAAGATCCCCTACAACCAACCAGGTCATACTGGAGATCCCGTACCGGCGAGCCCCAGGAGTCCTCCGGAGATCTCCCACCGGTGGGCACCGAAACCATGCCGAGGACACATCCGTACGCCCCGAAGTGGTGGCGGAGCTATCCGGTTGGGAAGGAACCCGGAATACTGGCCCATGGGCGATGTCCTCATAGCCCCGTGCCAGCTGCCCACAGCCGTCTCCAGGAGATGACACGATGCCCATCGCGACCCCAGAGGTCTACGCCGAGATGCTCGACCGGGCCAAGGCGGGAGGTTTCGCCTACCCGGCCATCAACGTGACCTCGTCACAGACCCTCAACGCCGCGCTCAGGGGGTTCGCCGAGGCGGAAAGCGACGGCATCGTCCAGGTGTCGACCGGCGGCGCCGACTTCCTCTCCGGTACCACGGTCAAGAACATGGTGTCCGGCTCGGTGGCGCTGGCGGAGTACGCCCGTGTCGTCGCGGCCAACTACCCCGTGACGATCGCCCTGCACACCGACCACTGCCCCAAGGACAAGCTGGCCGGTTTCGTGCGCCCGCTGCTCGACATCTCCCTTGAGCGGGTGGCCAGGGGTGAGGACCCCCTCTTCCAGTCGCACATGTGGGACGGCTCCGCCGTGCCGCTGGAGGAGAACCTGGACATCGCCAGGGAGCTCCTGGAGAAGACCGCCCGCGCGAAGATCGTTCTTGAGGTGGAGATCGGCGTCGTCGGCGGCGAGGAGGACGGCGTCGTCGGCGAGATCAACGAGAAGCTCTACACCACCCCCGATGACGCCCTCGCGACCGCCGAGGCCCTGGGCCTGGGCGAGCGCGGCCGCTACATGCTCGCCGCGACCTTCGGCAACGTGCACGGCGTCTACAAGCCCGGCCACGTCAAGCTGCGGCCGAGCGTGCTCAAGGAGATCCAGGACGCGGTGGGCGCCAAGTACGGCAAGGAGAAGCCGTTCGACCTGGTCTTCCACGGCGGCTCGGGCTCGCTGCTCGAGGAGATCCACGAGTCCATCGCCTACGGCGTGGTGAAGATGAACATCGACACCGACACGCAGTACGCCTTCACCCGCCCGATCGTCGACCACATGTTCAGGAACTACGACGGCGTGCTCAAGGTCGACGGCGACGTCGGCAACAAGAAGGTGTACGACCCGCGCTCGTACGGCAAGGCCGCCGAGACCTCGATGGCGGCGCGGATCGTCGAGGCCGCCCAGCACCTCAAGTCGGCGGGCACCAAGATCTCCTGATGCCCCGGTGGCCGACACGGGCCGGGAATTCTCGGTAGGGAAAGCGTCTTGGTCCGGGTAGAACCGGTCAATGTTCGGAGGGTCCCCGTCAGGTCACGAGATCGGCTTCCTGAAAATCCCCGGGAGCCGATCTTGGCCTGGCGGGGGTTCACCAGATAGGACTGTCGCTATGGAATCGCACGAGAACCTTCTCGCCGGCCCGCCGCCCACCCTGCTCCCGGACCTGCCTGAAGCTCGACAGGCGCTGGAATCCGGCGCCCAACCGTCCGACGTCGCCGCGCGTTTCCCCGCCTACCCGACCGCCTGGGCGGCACTCGCGGACGAGTACTTCGCGGCGGGACACGCCGTGACGTCGTACGCCTTCGCCCGCACCGGCTACCACCGGGGCCTGGACCAGCTCCGCAGGGCGGGCTGGAAGGGACACGGCCCGATTCCCTGGGAGCATCTGCCCAACCAGGGGTTCCTGAGGTGCCTGCACGCACTGGCCCGCGCCGCCCAGAGCATCGGGGAGAAGGAGGAGGCCGAGCGGTGCTTCCAGTTCCTCAAGGACTCCAGCGCCGAGGCGTCCAAGGAGCTGACCGGCCGCTGATCCGGCCCTGATCAGCCCCTTGATCTGCCCGTGGGATCTCTCGCCCCGAGGTGGGAGATCCCCATTTCGGACGCCGTCGGGTATTCTCACCACGCAAGAGCCCCTGTAGCGATTGCGCCAGGGGTTTTCGTTTTTGCGGTGGGAGAATCACAATGCCGGCTGTCGTTCTCGTTGGTGCCCAGTGGGGCGATGAGGGCAAGGGTAAGGCGACCGACCTACTTGGCGATCAGGTCGACTACGTCGTCAGATACCAGGGAGGCAACAACGCGGGCCACACGGTCGTCATCGGCGACCAGAAGTACGCACTGCACCTGCTGCCGACGGGAGTGCTCTCACCGAACGTCATCCCCGTGATCGGCAACGGTGTCGTCATCGACCCGGGCGTGCTGCTGAGCGAGATCGACGGGCTCGAGGCCCGGGGGGTCTCCTCCGAGCGGCTGCTGATCTCCGCCAACGCGCACCTGATCATGCCTCACCACAAGGCCCTCGACAAGGTCACCGAGCGCTACCTCGGCAAGGCCAAGATCGGCACGACCGGGCGCGGCATCGGCCCCGCGTACGGCGACAAGATCTACCGGATGGGCGTGCGGGTCCAGGACCTGCTGGACCCGGGCATCCTGCAGAAGAAGATCGAGGTCGCGCTGGGCGAGAAGAACCAGATCCTCACCAAGATCTACAACCGTCGGGTGATCGACGCGAACAAGGTCCTGGACGAGTATCTCGGCTACGCCGAGCGCCTCAAGCCGCACATCGCCGACACCTCGCTGATCCTCAGCAGGGCCCTGGACGAGGGCAAGGTCGTGCTGCTCGAAGGCGGGCAGGGCAACCTGCTCGACATCGACCACGGCACCTACCCGTTCGTCACCTCCTCCTCCCCGACGAGCGGCGGCGCCTGCTCGGGTTCCGGCATCCCGCCGACCCGGCTCACCCGCGTGATCGGCATCCTGAAGGCGTACACCACCCGCGTCGGCTCGGGTCCGTTCCCGACCGAACTCGACGACGAGATGGGCGACTGGCTGCGCACCACCGGCGGCGAGTACGGGGTGACCACCGGCCGCAACCGCCGCTGCGGCTGGTTCGACGCGGTCATCGCCCGGTACGCCACCCGTATCAACGGTGTCACCGACTACTTCCTCACCAAGCTGGACGTGCTGTCCGGCCTGGAGAGGATTCCCGTCTGCGTCGCCTACGAGGTCGACGGGGTCCGGTATGACGAGATCCCGATGACCCAGACCGACTTCCACCACGCCAAGCCGGTGTACGAGGAGTTCCCCGGCTGGCAGGAGGACATCACCGGCGTCAGGAGCTTCGAGGAGCTGCCCGCCAACGCGCAGGCGTACGTGAAGGCCCTGGAGCGGATGAGCGGCTCCAGGATCTCCGCGATCGGCGTCGGCCCCGGCCGCACCGAGACGCTCCAGATCCACCCGCTGATCTAGGTCCGTTCCGGCCGGTCCCCGCCGCGGCGGGGACCGGCCGGGTGACGCCGCACGAGCGCGGTGGGCGGCGGCCACCGCGGCGGGCGAAAGTGCCAAGGGCATGGTTTCGACCGGTACGGCCCATGCCCGGCGTCGCCGAGGCGCGAGCCGTAATGGGGGATCGGTACGCGAGATGGATAAGGTCCCTGTGTGCATGCCGAGATTCACGGTCACCGTGGGGCCCGTGGGCTCCGTCCCGAGAACACCCTGCCCGGTTTCGCCCACGCCCTGGAGCTGGGCGTCGACGCACTGGAGCTCGACGTCGCACTGACCGCCGATCGGCGGCTGGTGCTCACACACGACCTCACCGTGTCCGCTGTGACCAGTACCGACGTCCGGCCCGCCTTCCACGGCGATCCCGCCTTCCCGTACGTGGGCAGGCCCGTCGGCGAGCTCACGCTGGCGCAGTTGCGCACGCTGGAGTGCGGAGTACGGGTGCCGCGCCACCCCGAAGACCGTTTCGTCCCGACCCAGCTGCCGGTGCCGAACACCCGGATGCCGACCCTGGGTTCCGTGCTGGGGCTGATGGACGCCTACGGAGCCGACGGGGTGCGGGTGCACGTGGAGCTCAAGTCGGACCCGACCAGGCCCGACCTGAGCGCCGAGGTCGGTGAGTTCACCGAGATGGTGGTCGCCGAGCTCGGCCGGCACCGCAGGCTCGACCGGGCGGCCATCCTCAGCTTCGACTGGCGCGTCCTGCGGATCGCCCGCTCCCTGGCCCCCGCGACCGGGCGGTACGCCCTGATCGAACGTGCCACCATGGACAGCGCCTGGCTCGACGGCCTCCGTCTGGAGGACTTCGGCGGCGACATCCCGGCCGCCGCCGCCGAGGCCGGAGGCACCACGCTCTCCCCCGAGCATGTGATGGTCGACCCCGAGCTCGCCCGGCGAGCGGAGAAGGCCGACCTGCCGCTGGCCGTGTGGACCGTCAACGACCCCGGGCGGGCGGCCGAGCTGCTCGATCTCGGGGCGGCCGCGATCGTCACCGACTATCCCGACCGGATGATCGCCCTGTGGGCCGGGCGGGGCATGCGTGTCCCGAAGCCGGTCACCCCCGCCCGCCCGGTGAGCGCCTGAGGGATCGGATCACATCCAGCCGTTGCGGCGGAAGCCGCGGTAGAGCAGCGTGCAGGCGATGACCATCACGCCGAGCACCAGCGGGTAGCCGAAGACGGAGTCGAGCTCGGGCATGTGCTCGAAGTTCATGCCGTAGATGCCGGCGATCATCGTGGGGACGGCCATGATGGCGACCCACGAGGAGATCTTCCGCATGTCCTCGTTGGCGAGCGCGTTGGAACGGGCGAGCGCCGCCTGCAGTATGGAGTTGCAGAGCTCGTTGGACGATTCGACCTGCTCGCAGACGCGGGCCAGGTGGTCGACGACGTCACGGAAGTACTCGCGCATCTCGGAGGGGATCATCCGGCGCTGGGCCAGTGTGGACATCGGCGCCTGGAGCGGTGTGACGGACCGCTTCATCTCGATCATCTCGCGCTTGAGGTTGTAGATCCGGCCGATGTCGCGGGCGCTGACGTCCGCGAAGACCATCGCCTCGACGTCCTCCAGCTCGGTCTGCATCCGGTCGGCCACGGTGAGGTACTTGTCGACGACGTGGTCGGCGATCGCGTGCAGCACGCCGGTGGGGCCCCGGCTGAGCAGCTTGGGCTTGTCCTCGAGGCGCTCCCGCACTTCCGAGAGCGGGCAGTGCCGGCCGTGCCGCACGGTCACCACGAAGTCGGTGCCGACGAACACCATGATCTCTCCGGTGCCGATGATCTCGCTGGTCGCGGTCAGCACGTCGTGGTCGAGGTAGGCGACGGTCTTCAGGACCACGAACAACGAGTCGCCGTAGCGCTCGACCTTGGGTCGCTGGTGAGCCTTGACGGCGTCCTCGACGGCGAGCGGGTGCAGGGCGAAGACCTCCGCCAGCCACTCGACCTCGGGGGCGTCGGGCTCGTGCAGGCCGACCCAGACGAAGGCGTTGTTCCCTTCCACGGACGCGTTGTGCGCGCGGACGAGCTCCAGGGCGTCGGGGATGCCCAGGGCCTCGATCTTCTTGCCGTCGATGTAGGCGGCGTACTCGACGAGCGAGTCGCTCGGCGGGACACAGACACCGCTCATCCGCGCACCGAGCGAGATGGCGGGCGCGTGCGGGGCACGGATCGTACGGGCGTGCTTGATACGGGGAAAAAGGAGCGAGGAGCGCATGGCGAGCCTTTCCCGCCCAACCTGGCGGGATTCCGCACGCGATGCGCTGTCACCACAAGGGGAGGCGGCGATGCGTGCGGTGCCGGTCGGGCACCGAGATGGGGTGGTCGAGGGTGCGCACAGCAGGCGTGCGCGAGCACGTACTGCTGGGATCGCCAGAGGACATCCCGAACCACCTCCAATCAGCAAGGGACACGCAAAGCAACTCAAAACTTAACACGAACGGGGAGATGGCTCTCAGCTTACTCCCAGGTTCAAGCATCGATCATGCACAACCTGACAAAATTCACACCCTGTTTACCGGTACCTCTCATGCGTATCGACACCTCCCGAACCCCCAGGGTTATCCACAG